>NZ_KB891228.1 GCF_000373365.1 Parafrankia discariae | reverse complement strand
GGGCCTGGTACGCCCACATCACCCTGTCCATGCTCGCCTACGCCACCCTCGCCGCCGTCCGCGCCGAGCAGGTAAAAGGGGCAGCACCCACACCTGTCAGGACATGATCGGACTGACAGTACCGGAGATCCGCAGACTGATCGCCACCCTCCTCCACCGGCTCCACCCACCCGCCTTCGTCTGGGCCTGGTCGACCTGGCGCAGACGCCGTCAACACCAGGCCAGACGCTGCCACTACCGACGGCGAGGACACCCACAAGTGCCGTTGCAGTACTAGTGGGTGCGCTCGGGCTCGGTGGCGTCCCGGCCGTCGCCGGGGCGGTGCGGCTGCTCGGGCACGCCGTCACCGATCGCGTCCGCGGGCAGCGGCGTGTGGCGGATCTCCTCGATGTCCTCCGCGGTCTCCACGGAGACGTGCGGCAGGACCCGGTCGAGGCCCTTCGGCAGCCACCAGTTCGCGCGGCCGAACAGGTGCATGAGGGCCGGCACCAGAATCGTGCGGATGACGAACGCGTCCAGCAGGATCGCGAGCGCCAGGCCGAGGCCGAACAGTTTGATGACCCGGTCGTCGCCGAGGATGAACGACGCGAACACCAGGGTCATGATGGCGCCGGCGGCGGAAATGACCCGGCCGGTCTCGGCCTGGCCGAGGGAGACCGCGATGCGGTTGTCCCGCCGGGCCGTCCACTCCTCGTGCATCCGGCTGACCAGGAACACCTCGTAGTCCATGGAAAGCCCGAACAGGATCGCGAAGAGCATGACCGGAAGGAACGACTCGATCGGCCCGGGGCTGATGCCGAGCAGGTCCGACAGCCAGCCCCACTGGAACACGGCCACCACGGCGCCGAAGGCAGCGCCCACCGCCAGCAGGTTCATCAGCGAGGCGGTCAGCGGAATGAGCAGGCTGCGGAAGACCACGACCAGCAGCAGGAACGCGAGGACCACGACGATCCCGATGAACAGCGGCAGCTTGCTCGTCAGGACCCCGGAGAAGTCCTCGAAGACCGCGGTGATGCCGCCGACGTAGACCGGGGAGGCGGTGTTCCCGGTGGCCTGCGGGATGACGTCGTCGCGCAGCCGGTCGAGCAGGGTGGCGGTCTCGGCCGCCTGCGGGCTCGTCGTCGGGTAGAGAGTGGCGATCGCGGCGTGGCCGTTCGGGCTCTGGCGCGGCGGGGTCACCGAGGCGACACCCTCCGCCCCGCGGGCCGCCTCGACGGCCCGGTTCATGGTCTGCAGGTCAGCCGGCGAGTTGATCTCGGTGACCAGCATGAACGGGCCGTTGAAACCGGGGCCGAAGCCGTCGGCGAGCAGGTCGTAGCCGCGCTTGCTGGTCTTGGTGTCGGCGCCGTTCCCGAGGTCGGACGAGCCGAGCCGCAGCGACAGGAACGGGATCGCGATCAGGACGATCACACCGGCGCTGAGCAGGGCGAGCACCGCCGGGCGGCGTTCCACGCCCTTGGCCCACCGCCACCAGAACCCGGAGGGCTGCTCCGGCTCGGGGCCGTGCTCGGCCATCCGCCGCCGCTGCCGGCGGCTGAGCACCTTCGACCCGTAGAAGCCGAGCAGGGCGGGCAGCAGGGTGACCGAGGCGAGCATCGTCATCGCGACGGTCAGGGCCGCGGCGAGGGCGACCCCGTAGAGGAAGGTCACACCGAGCGCGAACAGGCCCAGCAGCGCGATGCAGACCGTCATGCCGGCGAAGATCACGGCGCGGCCGGAGGTGTTGACCGCGGTGACGGCGGCCTCCTCCGGCGTGCGGCCGGCGCGCAGGCCGATGCGGTGGCGGTTGACGATGAACAGGGCGTAGTCGATGCCGACGCCGAGGCCGATCAGCGTCGCCAGCATGGTGCTGAACTCCGCGACGGTCGTCAGGTGCGAGACCTGGACGATGAGGGCCATGCCGACGCCGAGCGCCATGATCGCGGTGAGCAGGGGGAGGGTCACCGCGAGCAGGGAGCCGAAGGCGAGGAACAGGATGACCGCGGCGGCGACGACACCGATGAGCTCGCTCGCGCTCTGCGCCGGCTGCTCGACGATGGAGACGACCTGCCCGGTCAGTTCGACCTGCAGCGCACCGGAGTCGTAGGAGCGGGCCGTGTCGACCACGCGCTCGATGTCGTCGAGCGGCAGCTCGTTGCCGGGCAGGTCGAGCGCGACGGTCGCGAAGGCGGTGGTGCCGTCGGGGTTGCTCTGGCCCTCGCCGTCGGCGGTGAACGGGCTGACCACCTCGGCGACGTGCGGCAGGTCGGCGATCTTCGTCAGCATCTCCGTCGCGCGTGACTCGAGCGCGGGATCGCTCAACGCCCCGCTGCGGGCGTGCAGCACGATGGACGCGCTGTCGCCGGACTGTGCCGGGAAGTCGCGTTCGAGGATGTCGATGGCCTTCTGGGAGTCGGTCCCAGGCAGGGAGAAGGCGTCCTTGTAGTCGCTGCCCGTCACCCGGCCGAGCGCCGTCAGCCCCACGAGGGCGGTGATCCACAGGAACAGGACGAGCCGGCGGTGCTGGAAGCACCAGCGCGCGAGCGTTGCCACGATTTCCCCTCGAGATGCTGGTTGTGCCGGTCTGTGGCTGGTCGGTGGCTGTTCTGCCACCTGACTTACTGGTCGATCTGGTCGACCTGATCGATCTGGTCGGCAGCGGCGTTCGTCGCGGACCTGGCGGACCGGATAGAGACGGACGTGATCGAGGTGGACGTGATCGAGTGGACCGACCGAGTGGACCCTGGTCGGAGGATCCGGTCGGCTACCAACTTACCGATCGTTCAGTAGGTAGGAGTCAGAGTAACATTCGCGGCTGACTCGTCCTCTGGGGGTGCGGAGCTGATGGTCGCTGGGCACGTGCGTCCGCAGGGGGTGGACACTCGCGCGCGGATCCTGTCGGCCGCTGTGGAGCTCTTCGCGGAACGAGGTTATGCGGGTACCTCGGTCCGTGACATCTCTGAGCGACTCGGAGTGACGAAGGCCGCGCTTTATTACCACTTCTCGTCCAAGGAGACGATCCTTGACGCGTTGATCTCCCCGTTCGTCTCCAGGCTGGGGCAACTGGTCGAGCTCGCCCGCCAGGATCCGCCGCCGCCGCCGCGGGTCGTCCTCGAGGGAATGGTCGCCCTGCTGGTGGAGACCGGGGGAGTGCTCTGCGCCTTCGCGAACGATCCGTCGGTGCTGCACCGACGGATCGGCAAGGACGACATCACCTCCCAGCAGGAGGTGATCGTCCGGGCGATCGCCGGCGCGGATCCCACCCCGGTCCGGATGCTGCGGGCCCGCTGCGCGATCGGGTGCATCCAGAGCGGGGTCCTCGGCGCCGCCCTCGAGCGGGTCCGGGGCGCCGCGGGCACGGCCGAGGTCCCCGGCGCCGGACGCGCCGCCACTGACGCCGCCACCAGCGCCACCACCACCGGCGTGGGGATCGCGCGCGGCATCCAGGCGCTGAGCGGCTTTACTGGATGTGGCGGCGCGGCTGTTCCGAACGGCGCGGCGGTACCGGCATCGCAGCCGGGTACTCCCGCGGCGGACGGCATCCGGACGGCCGGCGACGCCCGCCCGGTGCGCACCGTGACTGACACCCCAGGACAGGTAGGACAGGACAGGGGTGTCCGCGCTCCGGGCGGCGTCGGTGCGCTGTCCCCACTCGCGCCGCTGCTGCCGACCGAACTTCAGCGTGTGATCGTGGAGGCTGCTCTTGCCGCGCTCGGACCCGAGCGGCCGGTGGACCCGCCGGCGCGGTGACGGGTGGCGGGGCGACGCGGCCCACGGGCCCGTCGTCCCCCCGCGTCATGGCACCGGCGGGGTGCCGGCCAGTGGGATGTCGGCCAGCCGACAGGCGGCCGGCGCGCTGCTCGCGGCGGTCGCCCTGGCGTCCGCCGTGGCGGCGTGCGCCGGGCTCACGGGTACCGGCAGTGTGCCGGTGCCCGAGCCGCCCGGCGCGGCTGCCCGGAACCTGACGGGCGCGGGAGCGTCGGGGGCGGTCACCCGGACCGTCACCGTTCGGGTTCGTGACCTGATGGTCACGGCGGAAGTCGCCGACAGTGACGACGAGCGGCGCCGTGGCCTGATGTATCGGACCTGGCTTCCGCCCGACCACGGCATGATCTTTGATTTTGGCGGTGAGACGACGTCCGGCTTCTACATGTTCCGGACGTTGCTGCCTCTTTCGATCATGTTTGTCCGGGACGGTAGGGTTGTCAGCGTGCGGGAGATGACGCCGTGTTCGGGCGACGATCCTTCGGCCTGCCCGGTCTACTACCCGGACGGGGCATACACACACGCAGTGGAGGCACCGGCACACACCTTCGCCGGAGTCGCCACCGGTGATCCGGTGGCGATCGGTTCGGACTGACGGCAGGGTGTAGCCGATGGTCGGCAGGTGTGGTGGCTCCCACGGGCGTGAGCTACGTCTCCATGTCCGGTAGATGTCAATGCTGTGTCATTCCACGCCGAAAACCTGGGTGGAATTGACTGGTGGCTTCGGTGAGGTGAATCCGCATCTGGTCTGCCGCTGGTCTCAGGAATGTGTGGTAAGGGAGCTAAGGTCCGATGTCGTCCATCTGACGATGGACGACCCGGCCTCGGGACGATGAAATGGTGGAGCCGCTCGAAGCGAGCCGGCGGTGGGCGGGAGCGCAGGTCTGATCCCGCCACACGTGGAACGCCGATGGTGGAGGGCGACATAAACGGAAGCAGTAGGTGACGTGAAACCTGTGCCGGAACGGGACCACGGGGGGGACCGTGTGACCCGAGGTGGTGGGCCGTGAACACCCGGCCCCGCGCAGCTGCCCGCGAGGGGGGCCTGACCGTCGTGTCCAGCGGTGCGCGATCCGCCTCGCCGGGGGGATGGCCACCACGGACAGCCGTGGTGACCGGAGCCAGCTCCGGCATCGGCCGGGAGGCGGCGCTCCTGCTCGCCGACCAGAACTGCCGATCGCTCCTGGTCGGGCGGAACGGCCCGGCTCTGGACGAGGTGGCGGCCGCGACACAGGGCCATCGGATCGCCGTGGACCTCGCACGTCCCGGCTCCGAGGTCACGGTGGCCTCCCGCGCCGCGGAGCTGCTCGGCGACGTGGACCTGGTGATCTGCTCGGCGGGCCTGGGGGCCGCGGGGCCGTTCGACGTGATGCCCCCATCCGCCATCAACGATCTCGTCGCCGTGAACATCCTGGCCCCGATGATGCTGGTCCGGGCGATGCTGCCGGCGATGCTCGACCGGGGGGAGGGGCGAATCCTCCTGGTCGGCAGTGTCGCCGGTGCGCTCGGCGTGCGGGGTGAGGTCGTGTACTCGGCCACGAAGGCGGCGATGCTGGGCTTCGCCGACGCGCTTCGCTCCGAAGTAGCTGGACGCGGCATCAGCGTGACGTTGTGTTTACCGGGAGTGGTAGACACCCCCTTCTTCCACCGGCGTGGCGCACCGTATGTGCGCCGGTGGCCGCGTCCCATCCCGGCCGGTCTGGTGGCGCAGCGCATGATCGCTGCCGCCGGTCGGGGAGACGCCGAAGTGTGGGTGCCACGGTGGTTGTCCGCGGCCGCGCGCGTGCATGGCGCGGCTCCCTCTCTGTACCGCCGCCTGGCCGGTGTCTTCGGATGAGTCCGAGGCCGGCCCGGGAGGTGAGTGAGCAGGTCGACTACTGAGTCGCCGCCGGTGGCACCGTCACCGGCGGCGCGGCGACTCCCCGCGGCGCGCCCCCGCCGTCCCAGCGGCGGTGGGGGCGGTCCGTCCGCGGACCGGGAGGGTGCCCGTTGCCCCGGGCACCCGACTCCGGGAATGCCGTCCGCCGCGCCCCTGACCATGGCGTGCTCTGTCCGGGTGGACCACCGCCCGGGTTCGCGCTCCGCCTGACCGAAACGCTGACCAGGTCGCCGTCGAACACAACCTGGGAGGTCCCCGGAGGTGCCTGTCGAGTGGCTCGCCGCGTCGTCACCTGATCGAGTGGGTGCGTCGGCGGCGGGGAGCCGGCGGCGGGGATTTGGAAGCGGTGCCGGGACGGGCCACGGAACCGGGTGACCCGGTCACGCTACCGAGACCGGACTCCGTCCCGACGACCGGGCTCCGTCACCGGGACCAAGCCTCCTCCGGCCCTCGCGGCGGCGGTCCGACCGGTGCCCACCGGCCGCGTCCACCCGGTCACCGGAGGCGGCTGGCGGCGACCCGGCGCGTACCGGCGGCCGGCACGCGCCACGACCGGCACGTGCCACCACCGCACGGACGACGCACACGACGCACACCGCACCGCGCACCCGGAGCGCAGACCGCCACGTTAAGGAGAGGCGTATGACCGCAATCGACGCCCGAACCGGCCCACCGCGACCGTCTGCCCACCCCGGCGCGACCGACCTCACCACGCCCACCGAGCAGGTGTTGCTGGCCGCGCCCGCCGAGAACTTCCCGGTCGCCTCGCGGCTGCTGCCCGCCGCGACCCGCGATCACCTCAACGCGCTGTACGTCTTCGGACGTCTCGTCGACGACATCGGCGACGAGGCCCCCGGTGACCGCCTGGCACTGCTCGACGAGCTTGCCGCCGACCTCGAGCTGATCTGGTCGGGCGGCGAGCCGAAGCTGCCCGTCCACCGTCGGCTCGCGCGCACCGTGCGGGCCTGCGACCTGCCGGCCGAGCCGTTCCGGCGGCTTGTGCAGGCCAACCGGCAGGACCAGGTCGTCACCAGGTACGACACCTACGAGGACCTCGTGCGGTACTGCACGCTGTCGGCGGATCCGATCGGCCGCATGGTGCTCGGGGTGTTCGGTCTGGCGACCCCGGCGCGGATCGCGCTGTCCGACCGCATCTGTACCGCGCTGCAGCTCGCCGAGCACTTCCAGGACGTCGCCGAGGACCTCGAGGCCGGCCGGATCTACGTGCCGCTGGAGGACCTGGACGCGTTCGGGGTGACCGAGGCCGACCTGGCCGCGCCGGTCGCCTCGCCCGCGGTACGGCACCTGATGGCCTTCGAGGTGGCCCGGGCCCGGACCCTGCTGGACCAGGGGGCACCGCTGGTGAACCTGGTCGGCGGCCGGCTGCGGTTGGCGATGGCCGGATTCGTGGGGGGCGGCCGGGCCGCGCTCGACGCGATCCGCCGCGCCGACTACGACATGCTCGGCGGGGCGCCCAAGGCCCCCAAGCCTCGGATGGCGGCCTTCGCCGCGGCCGCGTGGGCCCGGTCGCTGGTGCCCGGGCAGGCCGCGGCCGCCCGCGCCGCCGGCACCGCCGCCACGGCTCCCAGCACCACGGCTCCCAGCACCACGGCTTCCAGCACCGCCGCCGCGGCTTCCAGTACCACCGCTGTTCCCGGCGGCACCGTTCCCGCCACCACCGCCCCCGGCGGGGGCGCCGCGGTGGCGAGTGCCGTCCCGGCTCCGGCGCCCGCCGGGTCCGACGTCGACGTCCCGGAGGGTGCCAGATGAGCGCGGGTGTGCCGGGCAGCTCCACCGTCGCCGAGGCCTATGCCTCCTGCGAGGCGTTGACGCGGGAGGCCGCGCGCAACTTCAGCTACGGCATCCGGCTGCTGCCCGCCGAGAAGCGCGGCGCGCTGTCCGCGGTGTATGCGCTGGCGCGCCGCCTCGACGACATCGGCGACGGCGACCTGCCGAACGACGAGAAGCTCGCCGGGCTGGAGAAGGTCCGCGCCGACGTCCGCGCGCTGGACATCAACAGCTCCGACCCGGTGATGGTGGCCCTCGCGGACACCGCGCGCCGCTTCCCCGTCCCGATGGAGGCCTTCATCGAGCTGGCCGACGGGGTCGAGAGCGACGTGCACGGGGCCACCTACGAGACGTTCGACGACATGGTCGGCTACTGCCGACTGGTCGCGGGCACCATCGGCCGGCTCTCGCTGGGCATCTTCGGCGTGGACGGCTCGGCCGGCGACGCCCGCTCGGCGGAGATCGCCGACGCGCTCGGCGTGGCGCTGCAGCAGACCAACATCCTGCGCGACGTCCGCGAGGACCTCCTCAACGGCCGGATCTACCTGCCCTCGACGGAGCTGGAGAAGGCCGGCGTCACCCTGGTGGTGAGCCCGGCCGGGCGTCTCGGCGGGCCGGAGGACGCGCTGGTGGACTACCTGCGCGACTGTGCCGCGCGGGCCGACGAGTGGTACTCGCGGGGCCTGGCGCTGCTCGGCCTGCTCGACCGGCGCAGCGCCGCCTGCTGCGGTGCCATGGCCGGGATCTACCTGCGCCTGAACCGGCGCATCCGGCAGGACCCGACCGCGGTCCTGGAACGCCGGCTGTCCCTGCCGGGCTGGGAGAAGGCGGTCGTGGCCGCTCGCAGCCTCGCCGGCAGAACGGAGGCGAGAGCGGCATGAGCACCGAGGGGGACACGCGGCCGGGCGACCGGTCGGGAACTCGAACCTGGACCGGAAGCGGAAGCGGCCCCGGGACGGGAGCCGGCACCGGGACGGGGGCCGGTGCCGCGGCGCGGGGGCGGCGGGTGGTCGTCGTCGGCGGCGGCCTCGCCGGCATCGCCGCCGCGCTGGTCGCGGCGGACGAGGGCGCCGAGGCGGTGCTGCTGGAGGCCCGGCCGCGGCTGGGCGGGGCGACGACCTCGTTCCAGCGCAAGTTCCAGGACGGCACGCTGTGGATCGACACCGGTCAGCACGTGTTCATGCGGTGCTGCACCGCCTACCGCGGGCTGCTGGCCCGCCTGGGGGTCACCCACCTCACCACGCTCCAGGACCGGCTGGACGTCGAGGTGCTGATCGCCGACTCGCTGACCCGGACCAGGCTGCGCCGGACCAGGGTGCCGCTGCCGGCCCCGCTGCACCTCGCCCCGGCCCTGCTGGGGTACCGGGCGATCCCGCCCGTCGACCGGATCCGCGCGGCGCTGGCGGCCTTCCGGATCGGCCGCCTCGACCAGCGGGACCCCTCGGTGGACGGTGACTCCTTCGGCGGCTGGCTCGGCCGGCACGGCCAGAGCGCCGCGGCCACCGAGGCGCTGTGGGAGCTGCTGACCGTCGCCACCCTCAACGCGCCGGCCGCCGAGGCCTCGCTCGGCCTGGCCGCCAAGGTGGTCCGCACCGGCCTGCTCGACGGGGCCGATGCGGGTGACCTGGGCTGGCCCGAGGCCCCGTTGCAGGAGCTGCACGGCGACGCGGCGGTGCGGGCGTTGGAGGCGGCGGGCGGCACGGTCCGCACGGCGACCAAGGCCCGGGCGATCACCCGGTCGGCGACCGGGTGGGAGGTCACCCTGGACGGCGGCGAGGTCCTGACCGCGGACGGGGTGGTGCTGGCGGTCCCGCCGCCGGCCGCCGCCGGCCTGCTGCCCGAGGGTTCCGGCGTCGACCCGGCGAAGCTGCGCGAGCTCGGCGTCTCGCCCATCATCAACGTGCACATGATCTTCGATCGGCCGGTGCTCGACGGCCCGATGCTCGCGGTCGTCGGCTCGCCGATCCAGTGGATCTTCGACCGGACGGTCTCCTCCGGCCTCGCCGAGGTGGGCCCGCCCGGGGCCCAGTACCTCGCGCTGTCGCAGTCGGCGGCGGAGGAATGGGTCGACCAGCCCGCGAACGACCTGCGCAAGCTGTTCGTCGAGGAGATGCGCCGGTTGTTCCCGGCTGCCCGGGCCGCCGAGCTGCTCGAGGTCTTCGTGACCAGGGAGCGCACCGCGACCTTCCGGCAGGCGCCCGGTTCGCTCGGGTTGCGCCCGGATCAGGCGACCAGCCTGCCCGGGTTCGCGTTGGCCGGCACCTGGACGGACACCGGGTGGCCGGCGACCATGGAAGGCGCTGTGCGTAGCGGGATCGTTGCTGCCCGTGAGACGCTCGCCGGCATGGGGGTAGCTGGGAGCACACTGTCTGCGGTCGGCCACGGCCCGCCTGGGCAACGTGGCGAGTCGCGCGGCGAGACACCGACCCGTTCTGGGGACACCGAAGGTCTCACCCCGGCCTCCGCCGTCGCGACGGAGGCAGGCACGGTGGACGTGCGGACGGTCAGCGCCGCGGCGACGGCGGCTGAACCGGCGGCGCCACACACAGCGACGCCACACACAGCGACGGCCCAGACAGAGACGTCTCAGTCCACGGGGGGATTCCCGGTATGACCACAACGGTTCCGGAAGCGATCGAGCGCGGGCGTGCCTTGGCGGTGCCCGCGCTGCGCGCCACGGTGGACCGGCTCCACCCCCGGTTGCGCCACGTCGTCGCCTACCACCGCGGCTGGGTGGACGCGGCCGGTGAGCCGCTGTCCGGCAGCGGCGGCAAGCTCGTCCGGCCCGCGCTCGCGCTGCTCTCCGCCGAGGCGGCCGGCGCCCCGGCCGAGGTCGGCCTGCCGGCCGCGGTCGCGGTCGAGCTGGTGCACGACTTCTCACTGCTGCACGACGACCTGATGGACGGCGACCGCGAGCGCCGCCACCGGGCCACCGCCTGGACGGTCTTCGGTGCCGACGGCGCCATCCTCGCCGGTGACGCGCTGCTCGGTCTCGCCACCCAGGTCCTGCTCGAGGTGGAGGGCGAGCCGGGCCGGCGCGCCGCGGTGATCCTCGGCGCGGGCGTCCAGGACCTGGTCCGCGGGCAGGCCGAGGACCTCCTCTTCGAGAGCCGCTCGGACGTCTCGGTGGCGGAGACGCTGCACATGGAGGACGGCAAGACCGGCGCTCTGCTGGCCTGCTCGGCCTCCCTCGGCGCGGTCCTCGCCGGCGCGCCCGACGAGGTCGTCGACGGCCTCGCCGAGTACGGCTCGCGGCTGGGCACCGCCTTCCAGCTCATCGACGACCTGCTCGGCATCTGGGGCGACCCGGCGGTGACCGGCAAGCCGGTGCTCAACGACCTGCGCTCACGGAAGAAGTCGGTGCCGGTGGTCGTCGCGCTCGAGGCGGGCGGAGCCGACGCCGACGAGCTGCGGGCCTTCCTCACCGAGGAGGGTGAGGCCTCCGAGGACGACCTGCACCGCATCGCGGCCCTGGTCGAGCGGGCCGGTGGCCGCGACTGGACCACGGCCGAGGCGGACCGCCAGCTCAAGGCGTGTGAGAACGCGCTGCGTTCGATCTCGATCCCGGCGTCGGCCGAGGCGGAACTGCTGGCGATGGCGCGGTTCGTGACCGAACGAGATCGCTGAGGGGGAGCGAGGTGGCAGTACCCGCCCGCCGGTCTCCCGGCGGTCATCCGCACGACCAGTACATATACGACGAGGGGAGTCGTCGATGAGCCTGACCTCGGACCAGTCCTCGGCTGCCCCGACGGCCGCGGCGCAGAACCCGAAGATCCCGAGCCCGTCGGTGGCACGGCCGTCGGCGGACGCCGGATCGTTCGCGCCCGCCGGCGCGGTGCTGACAGACCCGGTGTCGACCGACCCGGTGTCGACCGGCGCGCCGGCCGACCCGGCGGTGGACGCGATGCGCCGCGGCCGCGACCATCTGCTCTCCCTGCAGGCTGAGGAGGGCTGGTGGAAGGGCGAGCTGGAGACCAACGTCACCATGGACGCCGAGGACCTCATGCTTCGGCAGTTCCTCGGCATCCTGACCCCGTCCACGGCCACTGAGACCGGACGCTGGATCCGTTCCCAGCAGCTCTCCGACGGCGGCTGGGCCACCTTCTACGGCGGCCCGTCCGACCTGTCGACCACCATCGAGGCCTACGTCGCGCTGCGGCTCGCCGGGGACGACCCGGACGCCCCGCACATGCGTTCCGCCGCCGAGCTGGTGCGCTCCGCGGGTGGCATCGCCGCCGCCCGGGTGTTCACCCGGATCTGGCTGGCGCTGTTCGGCGAGTGGTCCTGGGACGACGTCCCGGTGCTGCCGGCGGAGATGACCTTCCTGCCGCCGTGGTTCCCGCTGAACATCTACGACTTCGCCTGCTGGGCCCGCCAGACCGTGGTGGCGCTGACGATCGTCGGCTCGCTGCGGCCGGTGCGCTCGTTCGGGTTCACCCTGGACGAGCTGCGGGTCCCGGCACCCAAGGCGCCGAAGTCGCCGGTGCGCAGCTGGGCCGGCGCGTTCGAACGGCTCGACGCGGTGCTGCACCGTTACGAGAAGCGGCCCTTCCAGCCACTGCGCCGGCTCGCGCTGCGCCGCGCCGCGGAGTGGGTGATCGCCCGGCAGGAGGCGGACGGCTGCTGGGGCGGCATCCAGCCGCCGATGGTCTACTCGATCATGGCCCTGCACCTCATGGGCTACCCCCTGAACCACCCGGTGATCTCGATGGCGTTCCGCGCCCTCGACCGGTTCACGATCCGCGAGGAGACCCCGGAGGGCACGGTGCGCCGCATCGAGGCGTGCCAGTCGCCGGTCTGGGACACGGCGCTGGCCGTCGTCGCGCTCGCGGACGCCGGCCTGGGCGGTGACCACCCGGCGATGGTCCGGGCCGGTCGCTGGCTCGCCGACGAGGAGGTGCTCGTCGCCGGTGACTGGGCGGTGCGCCGTCCCACCCTCGCGCCGGGCGGCTGGGCGTTCGAGTTCGACAACGACTTCTACCCGGACGTCGACGACACCGCCGAGGTGGTCATCGCCATCCGCCGCCTGCTCGGTGACGGCCACGGCCCGGTGGACCACTCCGACGGCTCCGGCCCCGGCTCGGCCGCCGCTTCGGCGGCTGCCTCGGCGGCCTCCGCCGCGACCGGCACGATCGCCGCCGCGGACCCGGAGCTCGCCGCCCGGCTGCGCGCCGCCGCGGAACGGGGCGTCGACTGGTCGGTGGGCATGCGTTCGTCGAACGGGGCCTGGGCCGCGTTCGACGCCGACAACGTGCGCACCCTGGTCACCAAGATCCCGTTCTGCGACTTCGGCGAGGTCGTCGACCCGCCGTCGGCGGACGTCACCGCGCACATGGTCGAGATGCTCGCGCTGCTGGGCCGCTCCGACCACCCGATCACCCAGCGCGGGGTCCGCTGGCTGCTGGACAACCAGGAGGCCGGCGGGTCGTGGTTCGGTCGCTGGGGCGTGAACCACGTCTACGGCACCGGTGCGGTCGTGCCGGCGCTGATCTCCGCGGGGGTCAGCGCGGAGCACCCGGCGATCGTCTCCGCGATGCACTGGTTGGTCGAGCACCAGACGCCCGAGGGCGGCTGGGGCGAGGACCTGCGCTCCTACCGCGAAGAGAAGTGGATCGGGCGCGGGGAGCCGACCGCCTCGCAGACCGCCTGGGCGCTGCTGGCGCTGCTGGCCGCCGAACCGGCGTCCGGCACCGCGGAGTGGGCGGCGGTCGAGCGCGGCGTGCGCTGGCTCTGCGACACCCAGCGCGCCGACGGCACCTGGGACGAGCCGCAGTTCACCGGCACGGGCTTCCCCTGGGACTTCTCCATCAACTATCACCTGTACCGGCTGGTGTTTCCCGTGACGGCACTCGGTCGGTACGTGACCCTCACCGGCAGGTCGACGTCATGAGCATCCCGGCAGCAGACAACGGGGGCGACGCCGACCTCGGCGGTTCGCCCCCCGTCACCCCGCGCGAAGGCGCGGCGCAGAGCATCGGACCGCCGGGCTTCGGCCCGGCCGCCGTGCGGCCCGCGTCGCCCGTCGTGCCCGCCTCGTCCATGTCGCCCGTCGTGCCGGCGTCATCGGTCGTGCCCGCCTCGCCGGTCGTACCGGCGGTGGCGCCGGCGCCGGTGCTGCCCGCGGGTGCCGCGGTGCACACCGGTGCGGCGCCGCGGGCGGCCATCCCCGAGCAGGCCGGAGCGGTGCCGCCGGCCGGTGGACCGTCGCGGGCCGGTTCGGCGCTGCCGTCGGCCGGGTTCCGGCGGGGGGCGGCCCCGGTCGCGAGCCCGCTGGCGACCCGGGCGGTGGCCGCGGCGGGGACCGCGGCCGAGCACGGGGGGCCGGCCGAGGACGTGACCCCGGCCCGCGTCCGCGCGATGGGGGCCAAGGGGTCGCCGGTCCAGCCGGCGCCCCGCACGCCGCGCCTCGTCATCGCCGCGCCGCTGCGCCTCGAGGGCTTCGCGATCGGGCGGGCGGACCTGCCGCCCGGCACCGTGATCGTGCGGACCGGGATGGGTCCCGACAAGGCGCACCGCGCGAACCGCGTGATCCGCGACGCCCGGCCGGACGCGGTGGCCGTCGTCGGTCTCGCCGGCGGGCTGACCGCCGAGACGAAGCCCGGTGACGTGGTCGTCGCGAGCGAGGTGCGCCTCGCCGACGGCACGGTGACCGGGACCTGCCCGACCGCCCCGCTGCTGGCCGGCGAGCTGCGCCGGGCCGGCCTGCGGGTGCACGTCGGCCCGGTCGTGTCGGTGGCCCAGGTGGCGGTCGGAGCGGTCCGCGCCGAGCTGGCCGCGACCGGCGCCATCGCCGTGGACATGGAGTCCGCCGCTCTCCCCCCCGGTGCCGGCACCCGTCCGTTCGCGGTGATCCGGGTGATCGTGGACACCCCTGACCAGCCGCTCGGCCGGCTCGACCTGGTCCGCCGCGGGGTGGCCGGGCTGCGCACGATCAACCAGCTCGGCCCGGCGATCCGGACCTGGGTGGAGGCGGTCAGCAGCCGGCGGCTGCTCCTCGCCGAGCCGCGCGCCTTCTGCGCCGGGGTCGAGCGCGCCATCGAAGTCGTCGAGCGGGCGCTGGAGATCCACGGCGCGCCGGTCTACGTCCGCAAGCAGATCGTGCACAACACCCACGTCGTGGCCGACCTGGCCAGCCGCGGCGCGGTCTTCGTCGAGGAACTGGACGAGGTCCCGCCCGGCGCGACCGTGGTGTTCTCCGCGCACGGCGTCGCCCCCGCGATCTGGGACGAGGCGGGCGAGCGTGAGCTGGCGGTCATTGACGCCACCTGTCCGCTGGTGGAGAAGGTGCACGCCGAGGCGCGGCGGTTCACCGCGCGCGGTGACACCGTCCTGCTCATCGGACACTCCGGTCACGAGGAGGTGGACGGGACCCTCGGCGAGGCGCCGGGGCGGATCCAGCTGGTCGAGTCCGCCGAGGCGGTCGAGGACCTCGCGGTCGCGGATCCCGAGCGGGTCACCTACCTCATGCAGACCACGCTCGCCGTGGACGAGGCCGAAGAGGTCGTCGACGCGCTGCGCGACCGCTTCCCGGCCGTCGTCGGCCCCGGCTCGGCCGACATCTGCTACGCGACGTCCAACCGGCAGAACGCGGTCCGCCGGGTGGCCGCCGAGGCGGAGCTCGTCCTGGTCGTCGGCTCGGAGAACAGCTCGAACTCGCGCCGGCTGGTCGAGGTCAGCGAGCGGGACGGCGCCGCCGCGCATCTCGTCGAGAGTGTCGAGGACGTCCAGCTCCACTGGCTCAAGGGGGTGCGGACCATCGGCATCTCCGCCGGGGCGTCCGCGCCGCCGCTGCTCGTCGAGGAGCTGACGGCGGCCCTGTCGGGGCTGGGGTCGGCCTCGGTGTCGGTCCGGTCCGTGGGCGCGGAATCGATCTCCTTCCACCTGCCGAAGGAGGTCCGTCGACCGCTCTCCGAACGGAGATGACGCGGTCAGACAGGCAGACGTCAGCCAGCTCCAGCGCCGGCGGCCCGGGTTCCGATGCGAACCCGGGCCGTCGCCGTTGCCGGCCGGTTCCGGACATCGGGCGTGCCAACGGTCAATTCCTGACATCAAGCCGGGGTAAGTGGCCCGTTCGGGTATCTGCCCGGCCGCGTACGTGTCGCGAAAATGTCAGGCGGGAGAGTGGACCTCCGGCTCCGGAGGTCACTCACCCGGCGACCGACCGGGAAGGGCCCGCCGTCGCCTCCGGGATTTGTGGACCGGGCGCCGGAGCTGATTCGCGCAGGGTGACCACAGGCCGGTAAATGCCCTGGTCCTGGTCACCACCAGTAGTGCGCCCGGGGAGTCCCGACCTCTGGCCGGTGTTCGCGGTGTCGGCTGCCGGACTTCTCGGCGACACATCCGCGGCGACTGCCCGCTGTTTGCCCGCGGTGTGTGCCAGAGCTCATTCGCTGATCCACATGCAGCCTGTACGTACACGCTGTATGGTCTTCCCATAGACCTCGGGTCGCCTCTGAGCGGCCGACGAAAGGGGGGCGTGAGCCGTGGCTGTCGCCTGGCGGTACTCACTCCGCGTTGGAACGTATCTGGCGAAGCAGAAGCTGCTCCGCCGGAAGCACTTTCCGCTCGTTCTGGAGCTCGAACCACTGTTCGCCTGCAACCTGTCCTGCACGGGTTGTGGCAAGATCCAGCACCCCGCGTCCGTCCTCAAGCAGCGTATGAGCGTCGAGGACGCACTTGCCGCGGTGGAGGAGTGCGGGGCGCCCGTCGTCGCGATCGCCGGCGGCGAGCCGTTGATGCACCCTCAGATGCATGAGATCGTCAACGCCCTCGTGAAGCGCAAGAAGTTCGTCATCCTCTGCACCAACGGGCTGCTGCTCCGTAAGAAGCTGAAGAACTTCACTCCGTCGCCGTACTTCACCTTCGTGCTGCACATCGACGGGCTGAAGGAGCGTCACGACGCGATCGTCGAGAAGCCGGGCACGTTCGACGAGTGCATCGAGGCCTTCAAGGCGGCCAAGGCCGCGGGCTTCCAGGTCGGCAGCAACTCGACCTTCTTCAACAACGACAGCCCGCAGGATGTCATCGACATCATCAACTTCCTGAACGACGACCTCAAGGTCGACCAGATCCAGCTCTCGCCGGGCTACGCCTACGAGAAGGCTCCTGACCAGGAGCACTTCCTCGCGGTCGAGGAGACCCGGCAGATGTTCTCGAAGGTGTTCGGCGACGGTCGGCGCAAGAAGTGGCGCCTCAACCACTCGCCGGTCTTCCTGGACTTCCTCGAGGGCAAGAAGGAACTCTCCTGCACCGCGTGGGGGATTCCGAGCTACTCGCTGTTCGGCTGGCAGAAGCCCTGCTACCTGATGTCGGACGGGTACGTGACGTCCTACAAGGAGCTCGTCGAGACGACGGACTGGGACGCCTACGGCCGCGGCAAGGACCCGCGCTGCGCCAACTGCATGGCGCACTGCGGCTATGAGACGTCCGCCGTGCTGGCGACGATGGGTTCCCTCAAGGAGTCCATCCGGGCCGCGCGGATGGGTGCCTGACACCCAGCTCGGCGCGTTGACGACAACGCCGCCCCGACCCGGAGACGGGTCGGGGCGGCGTTTGTCGTTCGCCGGCCCCGTTTCGTTCCCACCGTCGTGCTGTCCCGCGGGACGGGCCCGCGGGACAGCGGTAGGCGGCCGGATGTCTTCGTTGGTCAGTCGTCGGACGCGGGAGGAACACCGGCGCTGACGGCGGGTTCGCCGGCGCTGACGGCGGGCTGGTCGGCCAGGTCGCCGCCACGCCGGCCCAGACCGCGCAGGAGACGGTCGAGCACGATCCCGACATCGGTGCGGGCCCGGTCGGGATCCGCCGCCCGCGCGGTGTACAGGCTCGCCTCGGACAGCAACGCCGCGACGAGCCGGGTCAGCGGTGCCACCGGCAGCGGGTCGATGCGGCCCTCGGCCACGGCCCGCTCGAGCCACTCCGAGAGCAGGCGGTAGCCGTGCTGTTCGACGAGCTGGTCCCAGGCGTCGTTGCCGAGGACCGCCGGGCCGTCGATGAGCACGATGCGCTGGAAGTCGCTGTCGGTGGTGGAGATGTCCAGCAGCGACTGGAAACCGGTACGCAGCTGCGTCCAGGCGTCGCTGGGCAGCTCCGCGCCGCGGGCCAGCTCACCCGCGACCAGCTGCTCCGCGACCTCCATCGCGACCTGTTCCATGACCGTGCGGAACAGGTCGGCCTTGTCGCGGAAATGATGGTAAAGCGCTCCCCGGGTGACCCGCGCGTCCGCGACGATCTCTTCGGTGCCGGTCGCGGCATAGCCCTGTTCGGCGAACCGGCGCCTTGCCGCGGCCAGTAGTGCCTGTCGGGTATCGGCCGTCTGTTCGGGCCGACGGCTGCGTGTCACCCCTTGATTATGGTGCAGGTTCGGCCGAGACACCGGCGGCCGCCCGCCACGCGGTCCGTTCCACATCCTCGTCCGGGTCCGGCGCGATCCCTCCGGGGTGGGCCTGCTCGGGCGTTACACGTTCGCCGCCCGCGACCCCCGCGCTGGAACGCAGCCGGGTGGCCGGCACGAACAGCACCGCGACCAGCGCGAGCAGCGCGAGCGGCGTGCTGGCGAGGAACACGTCGGAGACGCCGAGCCCGTACGCGTGGTGCACGACCTCGGCGACCGGGCCGGGCAGTGCTGTGGGATCAGGCACGGAGCCGCCGTCCCCAAGAGTGTCGGCCGGCAGGCCGTGCGAGCGCAGTCCGGCGACGGACGACGAGCTGACCCGGTGCGTGAGCAGCACGCCGAGCGCCGCGACGCCGCTCGTCCCCCCGACGCTGCGGAAGAACGCCACGGTAGAGCTGGTCACCCCGAGATCGGCGGTGTCGGCGGAGTTCTGCGCGGCGAGCACCAGGTTCTGCTGGGTCATCCCCAGCCCGGCGCCCACCAGGCTGGCGAACACCGACACCGCGACGAGGTTCGTGTGCTCGCTGATCGTGCTCAGCAGGACGAGGCCCGTCCCGATCAGGATCGTGCCGGCGATCAGGTAGCGCTTCCAGTAGCCGGTGCGGCTGATGGCCCGTCCCACCACCAGCGACGCGACGGCCAGGCCGCCCACCATCGGCACCGTGAGCAGCCCCGACGCGATCGGGCTCTCCCCGCGGCCGAGCTGGAAGTACTGGCTGAACAGCAGGTTCGCGCTGTACATGACGGTGCCGACGCAGGCGCTCGCGGCCACGGCCAGCACGACCGTCCGGTTACGGAACAGCCGCAGCGGGACGATCGGCTCGGCGGCCCGCGCCTCGACCCAGACGGCCACGGCGAGCAGCGTCAGCCCCCCACCGAGCAGCAGCGCCGTCTGCGCCGACATCCACGGGAAGCTCGACCCCGCCAGCGACGTCCAGATCAGCAGGGCGCTCACCCCGGCGGCGATCAGGGTCGCGCCCGCGTAGTCGATGGAGATCTCCCGGCGCACCGTGGGCAGCCGCAGCGTCCGCGCGAGAATCACGAAGGCGACGATGGCGATCGGCAGGCTCAGGTAGAAGCAGCCGCGCCAGCCCAGGCCCGGGATGTCGACGATCACACCGCCGAGAAGCGGACCGCTGACCGTCGACACGGCGAAGGTCGCGCCCAGGTAGCCGTTGTAGCGTCCGCGCTCACGCGGCGCGATCATCGCCGCCATCACGATCTGGACCAGCGCCGACAACCCGCCGATCCCGACGCCCTGCACCACCCGGAACGCGATGAGCATGCTCGTGGACGTCGACAGCCCGGCCAGGACGGACCCGGCCACGAAGATCCCGAGGGCCGTCTGGACCAGCACCTTGCGGTTGAACAGGTCCGCCAGCTTGCCCCAGATCGGCGTGGTGGCGGTCATCGCCAGCAGCGTCGCCGTGATCACCCAGGTGTAGCTGGTCGAGCTGCCGTGCAGATCGGAGACGATCCTGGGCAGCGCGTTCGTCACGATCGTGGACGAGATCATCGCCACGAACAGGGCCATCAGCAGGCCGGAGAGGGCCCGCATGGTCTCGCGGTGGGTCAGCCCCGCCGGGCTGGCCCGGCGCTGGCGCCGCTCCTCTGGCGAGTCACCGCCCGCTCCCGGCGCGCTGCGGATCATGGCATGCGGTTGGCCGCCCGGCGGCAAGCCGGGGGGCGGCGTCATCGAGGTCGACGTGGCCTGCTCCCTGGTGACTGGTTCCCCACTGCTTGGTCGTTATCGCTTGGTTGTTGCAACTTGGTGGTTATTGCTTGGTTGTTACAACTAAATTTTAGTAAAGCATGGGGTGGGGGGTGTTGGGGAGTGGCCGCGCCGAATTTCCCCCCGCAGGGGTGTGAGCTTGCGCTCCCGTGACCAGTCGGGAGCGGCCGGCGACAGGCCACCGGGCTCCCGACCGACTCCCGCCCGGCGGCTTCTCAGACCAGGTCGGCGAACACCACGACGTTGTCGCGGTAGCTGGAACGGGCCTGGTCGAAAACGCCTCCGCAGGTGATGAGCCGCAGCGCGGGCGCCCCTGTGGAGCCGTAGACGTCGGCCGCGGGCACCGCGTCCTTCGGGAAGCGGGCCAGCCGGCGCACCACGAAGGTCACGGACGACCCGTCCGCCCGCCTGACCTCCACCCGGTCCCCGGGGACGAGGTCCCGCAGGCGGAAGAAGACCGCCGGCCCCGTCCGCGAGTCCACGTGACCGGCGATCACCGCGGTGCCCGTCTCACCCGGTTCGGGACCCGCGGCGTTCCACCCGGTCTCGCTGAACCCGTCCGGCGCCCGCAGCCGCCCGCCACCGTCGAGGGACAGCGCGACGACCGGCGCCGAGACGCCGATGGTCGGGATCCGGACCCGTACCGGGTCGGCGACCTGGGCCGAACCAGCGCCCGTGCCGGCGGCGGTGCCCGGCCCCACGGTGGACGCTGCCGCCGCCGCCGGCAGCGACGACCGGTCGGTGGCCGTGGCTGTGACCGGGTTCGGGGTCGCCGGCGCCGGAGCCCGCTGGTCCGGTCGCGGCCCGCAGGAAAGCGACCAGGGGAGCAGCAGCATGAGGGCCGCCGCCGGCAGCGACGCGCGGGGCCCGTGCGGGGCCCGCCGCCCGCCTGGGCCACGCCGCCGGCGGGGCCCAGGGCCGCCCCGGGCCCCGCCGAGTGCTCCGGGCCGGTGCCCGGCTCCGGCTCTGGTCCCGGTCAGCTCTCGGCCCGCGCCTGGCGCCGCCGCACGCCGAGGCCGCTCAGCACGCCGAGACCGGCCAGCGCCCCGATACCGGTGCCGCCCACAACGAGCGCGAGCCCGGACCCCCGCCCGCTCCCGTGCCGGGCCGCGGTGGCGGTGGCGGTGCGCGCGGTGCCGCCGGCCCCCGTGTCGATCCCGCCGACGGGCAGCGTGGAGTCGTCGTCCCCGGACACCGCGGCGTCACAGGCCCGGCGCATCTCGATCAGCTTCTCGCGGGTCAGCGTCGTCGGCAGGTGCTCGCAGTCGGGGACGGCCAGCGGCACCGCCCCGCCGCCCGGGACGGGAGGGACCGGTGAGGGCGGCCCGGACGGCTCGGACGGCACGGGTGCCGCGGATGGCGTGGGCTGGGCCGGCGTGGGCTGGGCCGGCGTGGACTGAGCCGGCGTCGGCACGGCCGGAGCGCTGGCGGCGAACGCCGTGCCGCCGGCGCCGACGCCGACGAGAACGGCGGCCAGCCCGACCGCGCCCAGCAGCCTGGACCCGGTTGCCGCCGGGCGGCGGGCGGCGCTCGGGCCGGTGGTGATCGGGCGGATGGCGGTCTCGCGACCCCGCGCCGCGTGATCGTGAGCGGTGCGACCCGCAGCGGTGTGACCCTGAGTGGTGTGATCCATGGAGTTGCGACCTCGCTTCGGTGCCTGCGCGCCGCGGCGAACCCGCGACGCGCAAGCGACACTCGTCGCCGACCATGGGCTCGCGGTGAGACGCGGGTGAGAGCCTTCTCATCGGCCGCTCCCGCCGGCCGCGGAGCCCGGCCCGCGCCGGGAGCCGGGGACCCCCGTTAGCCTTGGCCACTGTGAGGCCCATCCGGTGGCACCGACGGACCACCTCCGCCCGTGCCACCTCCGCGGACGTCGTCCGTCGGCTGCTCGTCGCCGTTCCCGGTGTCGTGCTGGCGGTGGTCGTCGCGGCCGCGATCGCCGCGCCCGGGTTCGGGGTCGCCGTGACCGGTGGCAGCCCGCCGCCGCCACCCGACCTCGGCGGGCCGATCCTCCTGCCGGCGGGCGTCTCGGCGTCGCCCAGCCCGCCGTCCGCGGCGCCTGTTCCCGTCGAGCCCGTGCCACGGGCGGCGAGCGAGCTGGACGCGGCCACCCGGCGCCGGCTCCTGGCGATGGTCGAGGCCGGTCGGCTCTCACCCGGGGCACCGGGGTTCGCCGACCTGACCGGGGTCCCCGCGGTGACGTACCGACCGCTGCCGGTGCCGGAGCCGACCTCGGTGCCCGCGTCGGTCCCGGCACCGGAGCCGACCTCGGTGCCGGGGCGCAGGCCGGCGACTGCGGCAGCCTCGTCGGCGCCCGGGCCGGCGCTGTCCACCCCGGCCGGGCCGTAGCCGTCGCCGCCGCCGCCGCGGAGATGAGGAGATTCTCATCCGGCGCACATGCGTGCCGGGGGATCCGTCGACCAGGCTGGTAGCTCGTGAGGCCGTCCCGGATGCGCCGCGTCGTGCGCCCTGTCACGACCTCGGCGCGCCTGCACATCCTCGGCTGGCAGGTGCTGCTGGTCGCGGTCGCGCTCGCCGGGTCGGTGCTGGTCTCGCGCGAGGTGCTCCTGGCCCGGGTGGACGAGCGCGTCGACCGCGGCCTGGCGCGGCAGGTCGCCGAGTTGCGCCGCCTCGCCACGGCCAGTGTCGACCCGCGGACGTCCCGGCCGTTCTCCGACGTGCGTGAGCTTCTGGAGGCGCACCTGGAGCGCACCATCCCGGGATCCAACGAGACGATGCTCGCGCTCGTCGACGGCAGACCGTTCCGGCGCAGCGCCGAGGAGCCGGTCTACCGGCTCGACAACGACCCGGCCGTGGTCGCCGCCTTCGGCGCTGGGCCGCAGCCGCGGTACGGGACGATCATGACGCCGGCCGGCGAGGTGCGGTTCGCCACCGTCCCGGTCCAGGTGGCGGGCGCCCCGGAGCGCGGCGTCTTCGCCGCGGCGGTCTTCGCCGACCGGGAGCGGGCCGAGGTGGAGGAGGTGGTCCGGGTACTGGCGATCGTCGGTTTCGCGGCGCTGGCCCTGGCCGGAGCCGGCGGCTGGCTGGTGGCCGGCCGGGTGCTCGCCCCGGTGCGGGAGCTGCGCCGCACCGCCCAGGTCATCAGCGACACGGACTTCTCCCGGCGCATCCCGGCGGTGGGCCGGGACGAGATCGCGGAACTGGCCCGGACCTTCAACAGCATGCTCGACCGGCTGGAGGACGCCTTCGCGACGCAGCGCGCGTTCGTCGACGACGCCGGGCACGAGCTGCGGACCCCCATCACGATCATCCGTGGGCATCTGGAACTGCTCTCCGACGATCCGGCGGAGCGCGTCGAGACCGTCGCCCTGGTCACCGACGAGCTGGACCGGATGAGCCGTATGGTCGACGACCTGCTGACCCTGGCGAAGGCGCGTCGGCCCGACTTCCTGCGGGTCGACGAGGTCGATCTGGCCGCGTTCACCGACGACCTGATGCCGCGGGTCGGCGCGCTGGCGCCACGGCGGTGGCGACGGGTGGACAGCGGTTCGGGAACGGTGGTGATGGACCGCCATCGGATCACCCAGGCCCTCGTCCAGCTCGCGCAGAACGCCGTGCAGCACACCGCCGCCGGCGACGAGGTGCGCCTCGGCTCCCGCTCACGCGCCGGCGCCGTGTGCTTCTGGGTGGCCGACTCCGGGCCGGGGGTCGCCCCCGAGGACCGGGAACGGATCTTCGAGCGGTTCGCCCGCGGTCGCCCCGGCCGCGGGACGTCGGAGGGCGCCGGCCTCGGCCTGGCGATCGTGCGGGCGATCGCGGTGGCGCATGGTGGGAGTGTCCGGGTGCTCGGCGAGCCCGGTGCGGGGGCGACCTTCGAACTGACGCTGCCCCGCCAGGGCCCGGTCGGCCCCGCGCGGCCCGCAGCCGCAGCCGCAGCCGCAGCCGCGGGCACGGGCACGGGCACGGTCGCGGCTGCGGAGAGTGACTGAGGTGGCCAACCGGGTGCTGATCGCCGAGGACGAGCACCGGATCGCCTCCTTCATCGAGAAGGGCCTGCGGGCGAACGGGTTCCTGCCGGTCCGCGTCGGTGACGGCGCGTCCGCGCTGGAGGTCGCCCTACGGGGCGACGTCGACCTGATCGTCCTCGACCTTGGCCTGCCTGACATGGACGGCTTCTCCGTGCTGCGGCGGCTGCGCGCGGCCGGGTTGGAGGTGCCGGTAATCGTGCTGACCGCGCGCGACGGCGTGCGTGACACCGTGGCCGCGCTCGAGGGCGGTGCCGACGACTACATGTCCAAGCCGTTCCGGTTCGAGGAGCTGCTGGCACGCGTCCGGCTGCGGCTGCGGGCGGACCGGGCGCCCGAGGCGACCGTCCTACGGGTCCGGGGGGTCAGCCTCGACCTGCGCACCCGCCGGGCCCAGGTGGGTGGCCGCACGGTCGACCTGACGGCCCGGGAGTTCGTGCTCGCGGAGACGTTCCTGCGCCACCCCGGCCAGGTGCTGGCCCGCGAACAGCTGCTCTCCGCCGTCTGGGGCTACGACTACGACCCGGGCAGTAACGTCGTGGACGTCTACGTCGGATATCTACGCCGCAAGATCGGCGCCGACCGCATAACCACCGTACGCGGCATGGGATATCGGCTGGAAGCCTGACGGGTCTGGCTCACCGCATCCTGCCACATTAGTCGGACGGGTACCCCCCGATTCTTTCTTCGGATACCGGCGGCGCCGGCCGTGTGGCATCGTCCCTGGCGTGCTTCCGCTGCTGGTGATTGCGCTGATCTCGCTCGCGTCCTGGATTTTCCTGGCACTGTTCCGGGGATTCTTCTGGCGGACTGATCAAAGGCTGCCCGCCGGCGACGGACCGTCCCCGGAACAGTGGCCGGCGGTAGTCGCGGTGGTCCCCGCGCGTGACGAGGTGGAGGTTCTGCCCGACACGCTTCCCTCACTGCTCGCGCAGGACTATCCCGGACGTCTGGGCATCATTCTGGTGGACGACGCCAGCACCGACGGAACGGGTGAGCTCGCCCGGGAGCTGGCGGCGCGGGCGGCCGCGGATCGGCCCGAGGCGGCGGTGACGCTCACCGTCATCGGATCGAGCGAGCCGCCGGCCGGCTGGACGGGCAAGCTCTGGGCGCTGCGGCACGGCGTCGCGGCGGCCGGCACGCCCGAGTTCCTGCTGCTGACCGACGCCGACATCGCGCACGATCCGAGCTCGGTGCGTGAGCTCGTCCGGGCGGCGACTGCCCGCCGGCTGGATCTCGTCTCGCAGATGGCCCGGCTGCGGGTCAGCACCGGCTGGGAACGGCTCATCGTGCCGGCCTTCGTCTACTTCTTCGCGCTTCTCTATCCGTTCCGGTGGTCGAACGACCCGGACTCGCGGGTCGCCGCCGCCGCCGGCGGATGTTCACTCGTCCGGCGCCGGGTGCTCGCCGACGCCGGTGGGCTGGACGGCATCCGGGACGCGGTGATCGACGACGTCGCGCTGGCCCGCCTGATCAAGAAGTCCGGCGGGCGGACCTGGCTCGGGCTCGCCGACCACGTCTCGAGCCACCGGCCGTACCCGAGGCTGGCGGATCTGTGGGACATGGTGGCGCGCACCGCCTACGCGCAGCTGTTCTGGTCGCCGCTGCTCCTGGTCGGCACGGTCCTCGGCCTCGGTGTGGTCTTCGTCGCCCCGATCGTCGCGACGGTGGCCGGCCTCGCCACCGGTGACGTCGCGGTGGCCGTCGCCGGGCTGCTCGCCTGGTCGATCATGATCACGACCTTCGGCCCGATGCTGCGGTACTACGACCAGCCTGTGCTCTCCGCGCTGGCACTGCCGTTCACCGCTACCCTCTACCTGGCCATGACCATGGACTCGGCCCGGCGGCACCGGGCCGGCCGGGGCGCCGCCTGGAAGGGACGCACCTACTCAGCTCCCGACGGGAAGCGGGTCGACCAGGGAACCGGTCAGGGTGTCGCTCAGGGAGTCGAGGCGGCGGCGCAGGACGAGGGCGTCGTCCGCCAGCGCGCAGACGAGGGCCCCTGGTCCGGCCAGGGGCATCAGGGCGACACCGTCCCCTACCGCGGCGGCGACCGGCTCGGGACCGACCGCCGGCCCGGCGACCAGGACTGACCCGACGGCCCGGGCGCCGGCGAGCACCGCCGGTCCGGCCACCCCCGGGACGCGCGGGCCCAGCCGCAGCTCCTGATGCAGCAGCGGCCGCCGCCACGGCCCGGTGCTGGTCCGCGCGGGCCCATCAGGGCAGTCGGGCCAGTCGGGCCAGTCGGGCCCGTCCGGCCCCGGGGCCTGGTCGAGCTCCACCCGCAGGGAGGTCTCGAGGTCGCCGCCCGGCTCGCCGAACCGGCCAAGGACGATCTCTTCGCGGTACCGCAGCCGCGCGTCCGCCGCCAGGGTGATCTCGGTGATCATCCGGTGCCGGGCCCCCCGGGCGATGACGGTCGGCTCCGGGAGGAACGACAGCATCGCGGCCGGACCCACCTGGGCCCGCACCGTGAAGGTCGACGGCCCGGCGCCGTGGCCGGGCAGGGCCACGGTCGCGGCCACCGACCGCACCACCAGGTGCGCCCCGGCACCGACGACGATGTCGAGGCCCAGATCGTCGCCGGCGAGCGGGCCACCCGCCCCGCCCACGAGGTGGACCACCACGACCCGCCCCGACCCGCCGGTGCGCCGCGGCAGCACGGGCACCGCCGCGCGCAGCTCGGTGAGCCTGGCCGTTCCGGTGCCGTCCAGCTCGACCCGGAGCGCGGCGCGCGCCCGAACGGTCGTGTGGGACGGCACCGCCCGTGTGCCGGCCTCCGGCGGGCCGGCCTCGGGGCGGCTGACCGCCGACGGGCCGACCTCGGGCGGGAGCACCGGGGGCGGGGTCACTCGGGACGGGCGGGCGACGGTAGCTGGGCGAGGACCCAGCCGGCGACGTCCGCGGCTCCGGCGGTTGAGCGAAGGCTGGTGAACAGCACCGGCCGGTCGGCCCGCCCGCCACGCATGGCAGCGGCGTCGCGGGCCATCACGGCCAGGTCGGCGCCGACGAGCGGAGCGAGATCGGTCTTGTTGACGACCAGCAGGTCGCTGCCGGCCACACCCGGCCCGCCCTTGCGGGGCACCTTGTCCCCGCCGGCGACGTCGATCACGAAGATCTGCCGGTCGACGAGGCCGTAGCTGAAGGTCGCGGTCAGATTGTCGCCACCGCTCTCGACCAGGATGAGGTCGAGCCGGCCGAGGTCGGACTCGAGATCCTCCACCGCGTCGAGATTGGCGGTGATGTCGTCGCGGATCGCCGTGTGCGGGCAGCACCCCGTCTCGACCGCGCGGATGCGCTCCGGGTCGAGGACCCCGGCCGAGCGCAGGAAGTCGGCGTCCTCGGTGGTGTAGATGTCGTTCGTCACCACACCGAGCCTGATCCGCCCCGCCAGCTCCCGGCACAGCGCGGCCACCAGGGCCGTCTTCCCGCTTCCCACCGGGCCGCCGACCCCCACCCGCAGGGCCCGGTCGGTGGGCGCCGGCGTGGCGGGCGTACCCGGCGGGCTCTGCCAACGCGGGCCCGCGCCCCTGGACGCGGCCGGCGCGCCCCCGCCGCCGAGAGGCCGATCGTGTTCCAGGTGCACCGGTCGCTCCTCGTCTCGCTGGGTCCTGCTTGGTCGGCGCTCGCGCCGTGCTTGGTCAGCGCTCGCGCCGTGCTGGTCGGCGCGGTACGCGCGCCCCGGACCGGCATCACAGCCCGATGTGCGCAGCGTAGCCCCGTGCTGCGACAGTATGGAAAAAGAAGATCGATAACGTTGTTTTTTATTGAGAACGGCGTTACGGTTGATGGGTGGACGAGATCGAGACAGTGGATGTGACGGTTCTGGAGGCCGGTCGAACGAGCCTGCTGCCCGCGCGGATCGAGCCCGGTGGCCCGGAACGCACTGGGTTTACCGGGAGTGCGGGGAGGTCGGGGCCGCCGGGGCGGGTGCTCGTTCGGTCGGCCGAGGGCGGTGAGCTGCTCGGGTGGCACCTGCGGCCACAGGGGTGGTGCCGCGGTGATGTCTGCATCCCCGCGTCCGTCACCGCGCGCCGGCTCGGCGTGGGGGAGCGGGGGCCCGGTTCGGAGGACTGGATCGACGTCGCCGAGTTCGCCGAGCTGACCGGGCGGCTCGCCATGGTCGACGCGGCCCGGCGGGTGGTCGCGCTCGGCCCGGCGGCGGCCAGCCACGAACTGCGCGGCCTGCTCGACGGCGGAGCGCCCGACGACGGTGTCGCGCCCGACGTGGCGCTGCCCGACCTGGAGGGCAGGCTGACCGCGCTGTCGGACCTGCGGGGGCGCAAGGTTGCCGTCGTCGCCTGGGCGTCCTGGTGCGGTTGCCGCTACGACCTGCCGGCCTGGGCGGCCCAGCACGACGAACTCGCCGATCAGGGGTTCACCCTGGTCACGGTCGCGCTGGACGCGGACCCGGCAGCCGCCAGAGAGTGGATCGAGGCCGCCGGCGGAACCCATCCCGCGCTGATCGACACCGACGGGGTGCTGGCCGAGCGGTACAGCCTGACCAACGTCCCGACCGTGTTCTGGATCGACGAGGCCGGTCACCTCGTCCGGCCGCCCGACACGCAGACCGCCACGGACACCTTCCGGTCCATGAACGGCATCGACTCCGCCCGCGCGCTCGCGGCGCTGCGCCGCTGGGTGACCACCGGGCGTCCGGGGCTCGGCACCGAGGACGTCCGTCGGCACCTGCGCCCGCCGTCCGATGACGACCAGCGCGCCCGGCTGGCCGCCGCGATCGGGATCCACCTGTACCGCGCCGGCTGGGTCGAGGCGGCGGCGGGCCACCTCGAGGAGGCGGGTCGGCTGTCACCCCACCAGGTGGCGATCCGGCGCGGGACGATGCGGCTGCGCGGCGCCGACCCGTTCGGCCAGGAGTACTTCGACCTGCGGGCCGAGCTGGAGGCGAACGGTGTCCCGATCTACCGTCCGCTCCCGGACTGGCAGGCCGAGGAGACCGGCACGGAGCCGCCCCCGCCCGTCGCCGCGGCCGGATCGACTCCGCCTGTCGACGCGGCTGAGCGGCCGACGCCCGTCGACGCGACCGAACGGCCCGCGCCTGTCGACGCGGGCGGGTCGGGTTACGGCGTCGGCGGGCGCTCGTCGGTGGACCGGTGAGTGTCGCGGACGGCGCCGTGCGCCGTTCCCGCGCCGTGGCGGGGGAGGCGCTGCGGCGGGAGGCGATCGAGGCGGCCGCCGGGCTGCTGGTCAGCGCCGGCCCGCAGGCGCTGACGATGCGCCGCGTCGCCACGGCGATCGGCGCGTCGACCACCGTGCTCTACACGGTCTTCGGTGGCAAGGACGGCGTGGCCGACGCGCTCTACCGGGCGGGGTTCGAGCGGCTGCGGGCCCGGCTCGAAGCCGTCGTGGCGGCCGACCCGCTCGTCCGCCTGCACGAACTGGCCCACGCCTACCGGCGCAGCGCGCTCACCGACCGGTCGTTCTACGCGGTCATGTTCGAGCGGGCCGTACCCGGCTATGAACCCGGCCCGGAGTCGCTGGAGGTGGCCCGCGCGAGCCTGGCCGTCCTCGTCGACGCGGTGCGTGACGCGATGGCCGCCGGGCTGCTCGGCGGTGATGATCCGGAGCCGGTCGCCCGTCTCCTGCACGCCGCCGCCCACGGCGCGGTCAGCCTGGAGATCTCCGGTCATCTGGAGGGTGCGGGCGCCCTGCGCTGCTTCCGGGAGCTGACCGCGGCGGCCTTCGCCGCGAGCGCGCGTCCCACCGCGCACTGACCCGCCCCGCTGGTGCCCAGCCCGTGCCCCTTCGGTGTCTGGCTCGCCGTTTGGTGTTCACCTCGCCCTGATGGGGCCGAACCAGGCTGGATTCCGTCCCGGAAGGGCGAGCAGGACACCAAACGGCGAGCAGGCGGCCGGCCGACCGGCGAGCCGGGCAGGGGCAGTCGGGCCGGCCGGGCAGCCTGCCCGGCGGGTGGGGAGTGGGTCAGGAAGTGAACATCCGGACCTCGGCCGTGCGGTGCCGTTCGGCCAGCAGGTCCAGCTGGGGGGCGCTGCCGGCGGGCAGGCGCTCCGGGGAGCGCAGCGCCGACGCCGCGTCGGCGGCGGCCGCGGTGCGGTCGACCTCGGCGGCGATCTCGGCGAGGACACCGGTGACGGCCAGCGGGTCGAGCCCCAGCAGGCGGACGGCCGCCGTCGCCGGGCCGTTGACGGACGAGTGGGCGGCCGCCAGCGCCGCGTCCCGCGGTTCGAGCCCGGCCGAGGCGGCGACGATGCCGAGCGCGACGCAGTGGTGCGGCGCCGGGGGATGAGCGGGGACCGCCCAGGCCGCCCGGGCCACCCGCATCAGGGTGCGGCCCTGGGCGCGGCTGGCGGCCCGCTGGGCGGGCGAGGGGGTGCGGGCGTCGACCTCGGCCTCGAAGACGGCGAGAACGTCCGCCACCAGCTCGGTCGCGGGCCCGGCCGCGCGGACCGACCGGCAGACCGCCGCCGCGAAGGACGCGGCGAGCAGCCCCGACGTCGCGAGGCGGCCGTGCAGGAACTCGGCGAGGTCCCCGAGCCCGGTGATGCTCCCGTCGAGCACGGCGGCCTCGACGCCTCCGGAGTGGGCATGCCCGCCGGCGGGTAGACGCCCGTCGGCCAGGAGCAGCAGCGCCGCCCGTGCCTCCACGTGACCTGTCATTGGTGGGTCCGCGTCCATCCGCCTATCTTTGCCCACCACGCCCTGTGCTCCCGGCCCGGGCCGGGAGTCCGGATCGCGCGCGTTGTCGCATCCCTCGCCGGGTCGGGCCGGGTCGGGCCGGGTCGGGTCGGGTCGGCGGTCACGTCGGCGACAGATCCACCACCGCGGGCATCCGGATATGACAGCGTTTGCGCCCGTCGCCGCGGAGCCGGCCGCCGGCTTCCCGCCGGCCGGACGGCGCCCGCCGGGAGTGCGGCCGGCAGCGGTCCGGCCGTGTCGGAGATGGGGGATGACCGTGTCTGTTCTGAGCTCGGACCGACCCGTGCGGCCCGGGGGCACCCGGGCCCGGGTCGTGCTCACCCTGGTCACGGTCCTGGGGCTGTCCTCGGGACTGGCCGCCTGCTCGGACCGGCCGCCGAAGCCCAGCTGCCGGGCCGGCTACGTGGCCGAATGGGATGATGACGACCACGAGTGGGAGTGCGAGCGGCGGGCGTCGAGCTCGAGTGGCACCTCCGGCAGCTCCGGCTCGCGCCGGTCCGGTCGCCGCTGACCGCACGGTCAGGCACCCGCCGCCCGGCCAGGCGGCGGGCGACCCGCGCCGTCAGGCGCCCCGCACCGTCAGACGTCTGATCACCCGCTGTCAGGTCTCGGCCCGACAGCTGTCCGGCACCGTCCGATGTGCCGCTGGAGGAAAACCGATGGGATCGTCCGTGCTCACACCGTTCGCCGAGCCGGGGGTCTTCCAGCCCACGGGCGCCGCCGGGCCGGTGGCGCCCGACGGGCTGGATCTGGACGAGATCGTGGCGTTCTACCGGCGGTACGGGTTCGTGGTCCTCCGCGGTGTCCTGGGCGAGCCGCTCGTCACCCGGATCGAGGCCGAGTGCTCGGCCGCCCAGGCCGGTGTGCTCTCCGGTGGTCTTCCCGTCCGGCACGGCTCCACCCAGTACCTCGACGACGCCGGCAAGGTCGAGCGCTTCGTCAACTATGTCGAGCACGTCGAGGAGCTCGCGCCGGCCGTGCGCGCGGCGGCGGCCCTGCCGGTGCTGGTGGACGTCGTCCGTAACCTGATCGGTTCCGGAGCGGGCCCGGGGATCTGGCTGAACGACTCGGACAAGGCCGGCATCATCTACCAGGACGCCCGCCCGGGCCGCGAGTCCGGCTACAGCCGCATCGGCTGGCACTCCGACTGGCAGGCGATGCCCAGCCTGGACATCTGGCCCGGGCTGGCGTTCACCATCCACATCGACGCGACGAGCCCGGCGAACGGCTTCCTGCGGATGGTGCCGGGCAGCCACCAGTGGGCCACACCCGCCCCCTACCGCAACATCAACGGGGTGGCCGTCCCGGCCGACGCCCGCCCGGCTGGCGGCTACACCGACACACCACCGCCGTTCGGGATGCCGCTCGGGTTCGAGAAGGTCCCCGGCGAGATCGCGGTGTACGCCGACCGGGGCGACGTCCTGCTCCACGACGCCTACACCTGGCACTCGGCGGCGCGGGCGACCGAGGACACGGCCGTGCGCCGGCATGTGCGCGGCTCGTACCTCGCCGGGGACGAGTCGTCCTACCGCCCGCAGTTCGTCAAGAACGCCGCACGCTGATGCCGGGCGCGGCGCTCTCGCCGCGCCCGAGGTACTTCTCCCGCAGGTGATGGACGTCCTCGACGGGCAGTTCCACGCCGGCCGGCACCACGAGGTAGGCGTGCGGGGCGATCCGCTCGATGTGCCCGGCCAGGGCGTAGACGGCGCCGGCGGCGAAGTCGAGGAACCGGCGCTCCAGGGTCTCGCCGCCGCGCTCGAGGTCCACCAGCATGGGAATGCCGTCGCGCAGGCGGTCCACCGGCTGGGAGAAGTCGTTGTAACTGATCGGCGCGACGGTGGGCACGGTGGCCCGGGCCCGGGCTTTTCGGGGCGTGGTCGCGTCCATCGAGGTGCCTTTCGTGAGCCGGGCCAGGGGCGGCACAGCACATGATTCCCGACCGGCGCCGCGTTCCGACGGCGACACGCCGAGACGGGACCACTACAGGCTGCGGGCACGACGGCGGCCGCGGGTCAAGTCCCCGGAGGTCCGAAAACCGGGCAGGCGGGATCAGGAGAGCGGGGTCAGGAGCGGGATCAGAAGAGGAAGTACCGCTGGGCCATGGGCAGTTCGGTGGCCGGGGCCGCCTCCACCGCCTCGCCATCGACGCGCACGGTGAAGGTGTCCGGGTCGACGCGGATGTCCGGGGTCGCGGTGTTCTCCGGCAGGTCCGCCTTGCCCCGCCGGCGGACGTCCGCCGTGGCGACCATCGGCTTGGCCAGGCCCAGCCGCTCGTCGAGGCCGTCCTGCAGCGCCGCGGGCGCGACGAACATCAGCGAGCCCGCCGCGGCCGGGCCGGGGGCGGCGCCGAACATGGGCCGCGGCAGCACCGGCTGCGGGGTCGGGATCGAGGCGTTCGCGTCGCCCATCGCCGCCCACGCGATGAAACCGCCCTTGAGGACCAGCGACGGCCGCACCCCGAAGAAGGCCGGCTCGTAGAGCACCAGGTCGGCCAGCTTCCCGGCCTCGACCGACCCGATCTCGGCGTCCAGGCCGTGCGCCACCGCCGGGCAGATCGTGTACTTGGCGACGTAGCGCCGGGCCCGGTTGTTGTCGGCGGCCGTGTCGCCGGGCAGCGCGCCACGGCGGCGCTTCATGACGTGCGCGGTCTGCCAGGTCCGGGTGACGACCTCGCCGATGCGGCCCATCGCCTGCGAGTCCGAGCCGATCATCGAGATCGCGCCCAGGTCGTGCAGGATGTCCTCGGCCGCGATCGTGGACGGCCGGATGCGGCTCTCCGCGAACGCCAGGTCCTCGGGCACCGCGGGGTTCAGATGGTGGCAGACCATCAGCATGTCGAGGTGCTCGTCGAGGGTGTTGACGGTGTGCGGCCGGGTGGGGTTCGTCGACGACGGCAGGATGTTCGCGAACGAGGCGACGGTGATGATGTCCGGCGCGTGCCCGCCGCCGGCGCCCTCGGTGTGGTAGGCGTGGATCGCCCGGCCGGCGATCGCGGCGAGGGTGTCCTCGACGAACCCGGCCTCGTTGAGCGTGTCGGAGTGCAGGGCCACCTGCACCCCTGAGGCGTCGGCGACGCGCAGGCAGGCGTCGATCGCCGCCGGGGTGGTGCCCCAGTCCTCGTGCAGCTTGAAGCCGGCCGCGCCGGCACGCAGCTGCTCCCACATCGCGTCCTCGCTGACCGTGTTGCCCTTGCCGAGCAGGGCGACGTTGACCGGCCAGCCGTCCATCGCGGACATCATCCGGTGCAGGTTCCACGGCGACGCGGTGACCGTGGTCGCCTTGGTGCCCTCCGCCGGCCCGGTGCCGCCGCCGATGAGCGTGGTGACGCCCGTGCCGAGCGCCTCGGGGACCTGCTGCGGGCAGATGAAGTGGACGTGGGTGTCGACCGCGCCCGCGGTCAGGATCTTCCCGTTGCCCGCGATGATCTCCGTGCCGGGTCCGATCACCAGGTCCGGGTGGACGCCGTCCATGGTGTCGGGGTTGCCGGCCTTGCCCAGCGCGCTGATCCGTCCGTCCCGGATGCCGACGTCGGCCTTGACGACCCCCCAGTGGTCCAGCACGACCGCGCCGGTGATCACCAGGTCGGGCGCGCCCTGCGCGCGGGTGGCGCGGGCCTGGCCCATCGACTCGCGGATGACCTTGCCGCCGCCGAACACCGCCTCGTCGCCGGTGGCCATGCCGCCCGGGCCGCGGCTGAGGTCGTCGGTGACCTCGATGAACAGGTCGGTGTCCGCGAGGCGGATCCGGTCGCCCACCGTCGGCCCGTACAGGGTGGCGTAACGGGACCGCTCCAGCTCGCTCACTCCCCGCTCCCCTTACGGTCGCCGCGGTCACCAGGGTCATTACGGTCACCGTCGAGCGGGCCGGCCCACTCCGGGCGCAGCCCCGGGACGACCCGGGCGCCGGCCAGGGCGACCAGCTCGACCTCGCGCTCGACCCCGGGCTCGAACCGGACGGCGGTGCCCGCCGCGACGGCCAGCCGGTAGCCCCAGGCGGCCTCGCGGTCGAAGTCGAGGGCGGGGTTCGCGGCGGCGAAATGGTAGTGCGACCCGACCTGGACGGGCCGGTCACCGGTGTTGCGTACGACCAACCGCCGGGTCGGCCGGCCCGGGTTGAGCCGCACCGTGCCGGGCGCGGTGACGATCTCGCCGGGGATCAACGGGTCACCGGGGATCAGGGGATCGGCTGGTGGACGGTGACGAGTTTCGTGCCGTCCGGGAAGGTGGCCTCGACCTGGACCTCGGCCAGCATCTCCGGCACGCCCTCCATGACGTCGTCGCGGGTCAGCACGCCCCGACCGGCGGCCATGAGATCGGCGACGGTGCGCCCGTCCCGCGCGCCCTCGAGCAGGAACGAGGTGAGCAGCGCGGTCGCCTCCGGATAGTTGAGGCGCAGCCCGCGTGCGCGGCGTTCCCGGGCCAGCCCGGCCGCCACATGGATGAGCAGGCGTTCCTGTTCATGCGGGCTCAGCAGCACGAGCGCGAAGCCTACACGCACCTCCCGTCGACCCGAACCACCCGCACTCCATCCACTCCATCCACTCCACGAGATCCACCCACTCCACCCACGCTTCACCCGCGCCCCGGTCGCGGGTCAGCCCCACTGGCGCCGCCGCGCATCCGACTTCTCGCCGGTGTTTCCCGTCAGTGCCGTCGAGATGAAATCGGTGATCTCTTCGTATTCGGATTCGGTGGCCCGGATCGGGAAATTGTCCGATGTCCCGGGTATCGTGCGCCCCGCTGTCTGGTAACTGGTTGTTCACGTGACCGCGATAGGTCCGATACTCCTGCTTTCTAGCGTCCGTGGCACCGCCTGGCAGGTCGGATGGGAACGGCTGAACGGGGTGCCGCGGGCGCGTTCGATGGGGGTTCGGTGGCGACAGGCAGCAGCGCGGGATTCGACAGACGCGGGTTCCTCCGCGGGGGAATGGGGGCGACGGCCGGGGCGGCGCTGCTCGCGCTCGGGGGTGGCGGTCTGCTCGCCGCGTGCGGCGACGACAGCGACGACGCCGGCTCGTCCGGCAGCGGTTTCGGTGTCCTCGACATCCGCTTTTCCTGGATCAAGAACGCCGAGTTCGCCGGTGCCTACATCGCGGATCAGAGGGGCTACTACAAGGCGGCCGGCTTCTCCGGCGTCAACATGATCGCCGGCGGCCCGTCCGCGACGCCACAGGACACCGACGTCGCGACCGGCAAGGCGTTCATCGGCATCTCCGCCCCCGACATCACCGGCAACGCCATCCTCAACGGCGCACCGATCAAGATCATTGGCGCGCAGTACCAGAAGAACCCGTTCGCGATCGTCTCCATGGCGGACAAGCCCATCGCCGGCCCGCGGGACATGGTCGGCAAGAAGATCGGGGTGCAGGCGACCAACGAGAGCGTCTGGTCGGCCTTCCTCAAGGCGAACAAGATCGACTCGAAGTCGATCGAAAAGGTGCCGGTCGAGTTCGACCCGCTGCCGCTCACCACGGGCACCGTGGACGGCTGGTTCTCCTTCGTCACGAACGAGCCGAACCTGCTGCGCGTCAAGGGCTTCGAGGTGACCACCTTCCTGCTCGCCGACCACAACTATCCGCTGGTCTCCGAGACCTACATGGTCCGTACCGAGTCCATCGACAAGGAACGGGACAAGATCAAGGCCGCGTTCACCGCCGAGATCCGCGGATGGAAGGACTCGCTGGCCGATCCCGCGCTCGGCGCGCACCTGGCGGCGACCGTCTACGGAAAGGACCTCGGCCTGGACGAGGAGGAGCAGACCCTGGAGAGCAAGGACCAGAACGCTCTCATCCTGACCGCCGACACGAAGGCGAACGGCCTGTTCACGGTCACCGACAAGCTTGTCGAGGAGAACATCGAGACTCTCGGGATCGCGGGCGTGAGCATCACCGCCGAGGAGCTGTTCGACCTGTCCATCATCAAGGAGCTCTACCAGGAGAAGCCAGATCTCACATGACGACATCGGCCACGCCCACACCGGAACCCGCCCCCGCCCCGATCCCGCCGGCCGCGCCCGACGGGTCCGGTGTGCGCGTGACCGGGCTCGGCAAGGAGTTCCGCCTGGGTCGCGGTCGCGTCGTGGCCCTCGAGGACGTCAACCTCGCGACGGCGGAGGGCTCGTTCCTGACCCTGATCGGCCCCTCGGGCTGCGGCAAGTCCACCGTGCTGCGGATCCTGGCGGACCTGGACGCCCCGACGGCCGGGACGGCGCTGGTGCACGGCGAGGCGCCGGCGGTGGCCCGCCGGGCGCACCACCTCGGCATCGCCTTCCAGGACGCCGCCCTGCTGCCCTGGCGGTCGGTCGAGGCGAACATCCGGCTGCCGCTGGAGGTCAGCGGTCTGAAGGCCGAACGCAAGGTCATCAGTGACCTGATCGCCCTCGTCGGGCTGACCGGCTTCGAGCGGGCCCGGCCCGCGCAGCTCTCCGGCGGCATGCGCCAACGGGTCGCGATCGCGCGCGCCCTCGTCGTGCGGCCCAGGGTGCTGCTGCTCGACGAGCCGTTCGGCGCCCTCGACGACATGACCCGCCAGCGGCTGAACTTCGAGCTGCTGCGCATCTGGAGTGAACGCTCGGCGACCACCGTCCTGGTCACCCACTCGATCCCCGAGGCGGTCATCCTCTCCGACACGGTCGCGGTGATGACCGCCCGCCCCGGGCGCGTCGCGGCGCTCGTCGACATCGACCTGCCGCGCCCGCGCACCCCGGAGATGCTGCGCACCGCCCGGTTCCACGAACTGCACGACGAGCTGTCCACGCTCCTGTTCGCCGGCACCGGCCCGACGACCGGGGAGGCCGGATGACCCGGCCGGTGACCCGGCCGGCGTGGCTCGGCGGGACGATCGGCGTCGCCGGCCTGGTCGCCCTGTGGTGGCTGCTCGCCGTCACGCTGCTCGACCGCGGCGGCGTCGTGCCCACACCCTGGGAGGTCGCCCGCGCCCTGTGGGACGACCACCGCCTGCTCTGGACGTCGGCCCGGTCGACGATGTCGATCGCGGCCCAGGGCTGGCTCATCGGCAACGGCCTGGCGGTCGGCCTGGCGGTGCTGTTCTTCGGCGTCCCCGTCGTCGAACGGGTGCTGCTCCAGATCGGAGTGGCCTCCTACTGTCTGCCGATCATCGCGATCGGCCCGATTCTGACCACCGTGTTCGACGGCAGCACGCCGCAGAAGGCGCTGGCCGGCATCTCGGTGTTCTTCACGACGCTGGTCGGCACCCTGCTCGGCCTGCGCGCCGCCGACCCGGCCAGCCTCGACGTGATCCGGGCCAGCGGCGGCGGCGTCGTGGCGCAGCTGCGCCACGTCCGGCTGCGCGCCGCCCTGCCGAGTACCTTCGCGGCGCTGCAGATCGCCGCGCCGGCCGCGGTCCTGGGCGCGATCATCGGCGAGTTCCTCGGCGCCGACCGCGGCCTGGGCATCGCCATGGTCAACTCGCAGCAGGCGCTCGAGGTGCCGCGCACCTGGGCGCTCGCCCTGATCGCCTCCGCCGTCGCCGGCCTCGGCTACGCCCTGACCGCGCTGCTGGCCCGGCTGCTCACGCCCTGGGCCCCCCACGGCGATCCCGGAGGCGCCCGATGACCATCCTGACGCCGACCACGGCCCGAGTGATCGTGGCGCGGGCCGGTCGGACGCTGCTCTCGGTCGTCGCGTCCACCGCGGTGATCGTCGGGCTCTGGTACGCGTTCATCGAGGCCTTCGACCTCAACGCGCTCGTCGCCAAGGACCCCGGCGCCGTCTGGGAGTACCTGTTCACCGAGCCGGACGCCGCCCAGAACCGCGACGTCATCCTCAGCGGCCTGTGGCACACCCTCGGCGACGCGGCGGTCGGCTACGTCGCCGGCACCCTCGCCGCGCTCGGCGCGGCCGTCGCGTTCGTGCTGAACCGCGCGGTCGAGCAGTCGCTGATGCCGGTGGCGATGACACTGCGCTCGGTGCCCCTGGTCGCGATGACGCCGCTGCTCACCCTCGTCTTCGGCCGCGGCCTGCTGGCGGTCTCGGTGATCGCCGGGATCGTCGTGTTCTTCCCGTCCCTGGTGAACCTGGTGTTCGGTCTCCGCTCCGGGCCCGCGGCGGCCGCCGACCTCGTCGTCGCCTACGGCGGTGGGCCGTTCACGGTGCTGCGCAAGGTGGCGCTCCCGAGCGCGCTGCCCGCGCTGTTCGTCTCGGCGCGCATCTCGGTGCCCGGGGCGATCATCGGCGCGCTGCTCGCGGAATGGCTGGCCACCGGCAAGGGGCTGGGCTACTTCATGCAACGCGCGCAGCAGACGTTCGACTACGGCGGGGTGTGGGCCTCGGTGGTTGTGATCACCGCCGCCAGCGTCGCCGTCTACGCCCTGCTGGGCCTCGCCGAGGCCGTCGTGCTGGCCAGGTACGGCCCCGACCCCGCCCGGCGCGGGTGAGCGGCGTGGCACTCCGCGGCGGGCGGCCGGCGGTCTTTCACGTGCGCAACCGCAGGTCACAGGCTGTGATGTGGTGCACGTGGCATTGCTTGCTTCCTGACACCCCACCACGCGACGTGTCCCTCTCGTACGAGAATGCGGCTGTAGAGCAATGCGGCGGAAACCGCGGGCGCGGGCGCGTCGTGGCGGGGTCGAGGTCGGCCCGGCCGCCGCGCGGCGCGCCGCGCGGGTCCGTGGCCGGGCGGTCGGCGGCGTCGACCGGTGAGTTCCGGAGGGCGTCATGACCGCTGAGCGGGACGTCGACCGTACGGTCGACGCCGTCCCCTCCCATGCGTTCCCGGCCGCACCTGTGCCGGTGCCACCCGGACTGGTGGCGCCCGGGTCGTTGGCGCCGGGTGTGGTGGTGCCGGCACCGTTGGTACCGGGGGCGGTCCCCGCCGGGCCGCTGCGGTCGCTCCCACCGCTCGCCGCTTCCCCGGTGACCAGGGTGCCCGGCCGACGCCGGGCGGCGTCAGCCCCCGGCGGCACCGGTGCCGCGCGCGCCAGCCGGGCCGCCCGCCCGGGGACGGTTCCCACCCCGCTGCGCGAGCCCCTCACCCCCACCCCTGCCGAGCTCGAGCGGCTGCGCGACATCGCCACCGGCCGGGCCGAAGCCGACTTCGCGATCCGCGGCGGGGTGGTGTTCGTCGTCCAGACCGGCGAGCTGGTGCGGCGCGACATCCTCATCGCCGGCCGCTACATCGCCGCGGTGACCCGGCCGAGCGCCACGGGCGCCCGCCGCAGCCTGGACGCGGCCGGCCGGTTCGTCCTCCCGGCCTATGTCGACGCCCGCGCGTCGGTCGAGCGGACGCTGCTCGGCCCGGGGGAGCTCGCCCGGCTCGTCGTGCCGCGCGGCACGGTGACGGTGCTGACCGACCTCGCCGAGATCGAGCAGATCCACGGCCCGCGCGGCCGCTCGCTCGTGCTGCACACCGGCACCCCGCTGCGCGTCCTGCCCCGCGGTCCCGCCGGCCTCCGCGACGGGCTCGCCGTCCCGTCCCGTCCCACCGCCCCGCACGTGGGCGGCGCCGCCCACGAGGCCATCTGGCCGGACCAGGCCGTCGTGGACGCCGCCGGGGACGCTGTCGTGGACGTCGCGCGTGTCGTTCCCCGGCAGGCGGGCCCGCTGGCGGGGATGCCCGGCCCGTTCGGCGGGAGCGCCGGGTCCGCCGCGTTCCTGCCAGGCGCCGCGCGTCTCGTCGGTGGCCCCGCCGGAACCGAGGTGCCGCCGGTGGGCGGCGGGCTGATCTCCGATCATCTCGACGACCGGGTGCGGGAGGAGATCCGCGCGGGCGGCGCCGCCGTCCGGGTCGTCCGGGAGGCCACCCTCACTCCCGCCCGTGCCTTCGGCCTCGACCACGTGCTCGGCTCGATCGCCCCGGCCCGGCTCGCCGACCTGCAGATCGTGCAGGACCTGACCGCGCGGGTCCCACCGGACGTCGTGGTGGCCGGCGGGCGGATCGCGGCCGAGCGTGGCCGCGCGCTCTTCGACAACCTCGACCCGGCCCCGACGTGGGCGTCGTCCTCGGTGCGGCTGCCCACCGGCCTCTACACCGGTTCGTTCACCTCACCCTGCATGCACTGGGGCGGCCGGCGCGACACCAGGCTCACCATCGTCGACGTCCGGGCCCCCGCCGTCGCCACGAGTCCCGCGGCCCCGGCCGGGGTCTCGGGAGTCTCGGCTTCGGGAGTCCCCGCGTCGTCGGTCGGGCTCGGGCCGCTCGGTGCGGGCGGCGAACCGCCGCGGGTGACCGTCGCCCGGGTGGAACCGACCCTGCGCGACGGCGTCGTCGTCGCCGACCCGTCCCGCGACCTGCTCAAGACGGCGGTTCTCGACCGGTCCGGCCGGGCCGACCGGGTGCGGGTCGGGATGGTCCGCGGGCTCGGGCTCACCCGCGGGGCGCTGGGGGCGACCGCGGGGGCGGCCCCCGGCGACATGGTGATCGTCGGCGCCGGCGACGCGGACATGCTGACCGCGGCCCGGGCGCTGGAGGGGATGGGCGGCGGGTTCGTCGTCGTCGAACGCGGCTGGGTGCTGGCCGCCTGCCCGCTGCCGGTGGCGGGCCTGATGAGCGACGCCCCCTGGGAGGCGGTGCTCGGCCAGCTCGCGGCCGTCGACACCGCGGCCCGCGACCTCGGTTGCCGGCTCGCCTCGCCGCTCCGCCTGATCGCCCAGCTCGGCAGGGAGCTGTACGTCCGGCCCTGACGCGGCGGGTCAGCCGTCCGAAACCCGCCGTGCCGGCAGCGCCGGGCCACCCTCCGGGAGGACCCAGCCCCGCGGCGCGGCCGAGACCGGTGGCGCGGCCGAGACCGGTGGCGCGGACTCGGCGCGTTCGTCACGCCCCGCGGGGCGCGGCGAACGCGCGTGCGGCTGGCTCACGCCCTCCCGCAGCGCGCGCCGCACCTGGGCGGACGGCACCCAGATCCGCACACCGCCCCCGCCGGTGACCTCCATCAGACCGTTGTGAACCATGGCCGTCAGGTGCCGGCGGGCCCGATCCTTGTCGGTGCCGAGCAGCTCGGCGACGTCGGCCGTCCGCAGCGTGCGCCCGCCCAGCCCGGCGGTGAGGACCAGCAGGTCCGGCAGCGCCAGCGGGTGGCCGCCGTACTCCCGGCCGACGGCGAACAACGCGAACGCCAGATCCGCGGGTCGCCCGGGGAGGACGGCGACCACGGCGTCGGCGGTCGAGCCGGTGTGCTCCGGCGCGGCCAGGCCGTTGCGGAGCTGGGCGGCGTGCGCCCGGCGGATCCCCCGCCCGGAGCGGTCGGTGATCCCCGCCCGGCGGAACGCGTCCGCCAGCAGCGGGCTGCGCGGCCGTGGTGCTCGCGCGAGCAGCCGGGCGGCGGGGTCGCGCACGGCGTCGGCGTAGCCACCCGGACTGGAGATCTCGATGCCCTCGCCGGTCCACTGCACGTGGACGGCACCGGCCGCCGTGTAGTCGCGGTGGACGAAGGCGTTGGCGAGCAGCTCGCGGAACGCCGGCTCGGCGTAGGCGGGCACACCGGTGCGCACCAGCTCGTAACGGATCTCACGCTCGGGGTTGCGGGCCCGGAAACGGGCCAGCAACTCCTCGGTGAGGCGCAGCAGCGGCCAGCGGAAGAAGTCGTTCATCCCGGTCGAGGGCTCGCCGGTCTCCGGCCCGATGACCTGGATGGCGGCCTCGTGGTTGGGGACGTGCGCCCGCAGCGCCTCGGGCCGGCCGAACAGCAGCACCGCCCCGACACACGGCCGGGTGCGGCCGTCCTCGACCAGCGCGACGCCCAGCGACCGCGCGATCTGTTCGTCCGACATCGCGGCGAGGGTGCCGTCGCCGCGGCCCCCGGCGGCCCCGACCAGCCGGCGCAGCCGATCGAACTCGCGCGGGTCGAGGTCGTCCCAACTCGCCGCCGAGACGCTCGCGGCGAAGTCGGCCACTGTCACATCGGCCACTGTCACATCGGTGCCCTTCATGTCGGCCACTGCCACCCGCGCCTCACGGCCCGCGCCCCACGGCCCGACAGTGCGGCCACCTGCCTGATCACATGGTAGATCGGTGCCGCCGCCCGCCGGGCCGGCCTCAGTGTCGGATATCCGCTGCCCTGGTGGGAGAGCCGCGGGCCGCCCTGGCGACGACCGCGGCCAGCACCCGGCGCAGCGCCACCCCCGCCGCGTCCGCGCGGATGCCGACCTCCTCGGCCGCCCTGCCGTCGCCGGAGATCAGCGGCAGGCCGTCGATGGTGAAGCGCTCCTGCAGGGCGAGATCCTCGTCGAGTACCGCCTGCTCGAAACGGACGGCCTCGGCCAGCCGGGCGGGATCGCCGCCGAGGTCGTCGCGCAGGATGCGGGTGTGGACGCGGGTCGCGGCGGTGTCCTCGGGCTGTAGGCAGAACAGGATCGTGTTCGTGATCCCGGCGTCGGGGTACTCCAGCCGCAGCCGCAGCATGAACGGCGGGCGGTACACGTACGTCGACGTGCGGCGCTGGATGAGCGGCCGCAGCCCGGCCGCGACCCCCGGATCCTCCGGGTTGGCGACCTGCTGGTCCATCCGGACCAGGAAGCCGTCGCCGTCGGCGTCCACCCGGTACGGCCCGACGACGGTGTCCTCGCCGGCGCCGATGGTGGCGGCGTGCACGAACGGGAAGTGCGCGGTGTCGAGGAAGTTGTCGGCGAGCAGGCCGGCGCAGGCGGTCGTGCGCGTGGCGGGCAACCAGGCGTCGTCGAACCCGTCCTCGGTCGCCTCCGGCAGCTCGATGATGTCGGCGAACGGCTCCGCGGGCGCGATCCACACCAGCCCGTGCCGCTCGGTCACCCCCCAGGGCGGGATGGCCCGGGCCCGTCGCGGCGCCGGCGTCGCCGGGCCGAGCGCCGGTACCGCGGTGCACTCCCCGGACCCGGCGAACCGCCATCCGTGGTAGCCGCAGACGAGCTCGTGGCCCTCCACCCGCCCCGCCGACAGCGGGGCGAGCCGGTGTGGGCACCGGTCGGCGAAGGCCGCCACCTGGTCGTCGAGCCGGGCCAGCACCCACGGCTCGCCGAGCAGCCGGACGGCGATCGGCCCGTCGACGACCTCGGACGACCGGGCGACCGGATGCCAGCCGTGCCGCAGCGCCGGATCGGTGTTGGTCAGGCGACCGGTCATCGGGTCTGCCTCCCGGGATTTCGGCTCGGCGTCCGGAAAGTAACAATACGTCACATTCTGCGGGATGGTCGCTGTCGGCGCGTATCGGTTCGTCTCCGGCGACTCTCAACAGTGAACGTAAAGATACGTAGAGCAGTGTTCGTTGAACATCGACGTAACGTCCCACCACTATCGTCGGGCCCATGACGACGCCCGGCGGTCCGTCGACCGCACTGCACCGGCCCGGGACGGTCGGCGAGGCCGTGGCCTCCCTGGCCGCCGAGGCGCGGGCGGGCCGGCCGGTCGAACTGCTGGCCGGAGGCACCGATCTGGTGCCCGCGCTGCGCACCGGGACGCGCCGGCCGGCGGTGATCGTCGCGCTGCGCCGGGTGCTGGAGCTGCGGGTGCGCGGGGCGGGCGCGGACACCCTCACGATCGGCGCCGGGGTCACGTACACCGAGCTGGCCGGCTGGTCCCTCTCGCCCGGCCTGGCGGCGACGTCCCGGGTGGTCGGGTCCGTCCAGATCCGCAACTGCGGGACGGTCGGCGGGGCGCTCGGCTCCGCCAACCCGCGCGGCGACCTCCTCACGTTCCTCACCGCGGCCCAGGCCGAGGTGCTGATCACCTCCGAGAGCGGGTCGCGTGCCGCGGGCCTGGACGACTTCCTGAACACCGGCCGCCTGCCGGGCGAGCTGGTGACGGCGGTCCGGGTGCCCCGCCCGAGCGGTCCGCAGACCTACCTCAAGATCGGCGGTCGGCAGGCCGCGTTCCCGTCGCTGGTGTCCTGCGCGTTGCTCGTCGACCGGGTCCGCGAGCGGGTCTGCTGCGCCGTGGGCGGGGTGGCGGCCCGGCCGTGGCGGGTGGCTGAGGCCGAGCGGCTGGCCGCCGACGTCGACTGGTCCACCGGGACGGCACCCACCGGGCTGGCCCGGCGCTTCGGTGAACTGGCCGCGGCGGACGTCCGCGCGGCGCCGCCGCTGGGGGAGGACCCGCGCCATCCGCTGGAGTACCGGGTGCACGCGGCCGGTGTGCTGGCGGCCCGCGCCTTCGCCCGGTGCCTCGCACCGCGGGCGGCGCCGCACCGCGAGGACACTCCGTGAGCGGCGACGTGCCCGGCAGACTCTCCTACCACCTGAGCATCGACGGCACCCAGCGCGCCGTGACCGGGGCCCGGCTCGAGGAGTCGCTGCTGACGGTCCTGCGGGAGCGGCTTGACGTCACCTCGGTGAAGGACGCCTGCGAGCAGGGCCGGTGCGGGGCCTGCTCGGTGCTGCTGGACGGTCGGCTGGTCACGGCCTGCACCATCCTCGCCGCCGACGCCGCCGACGCCCGTGTGGTGACCGTGGCCGGGCTGGGGCCGGGCGGGCCGGCCGCCGCGGTGCGCGCCGCCTTCGTCGCGCACGGGGCGGTCCAGTGCGGCTTCTGCACGCCGGGCCTGGTGGTGGCGGTGACCGACCTGCTCGCCCGCCGGCCGGGCGCCGACGAGGAGGAGATCCGGGAGACGCTGGCGGGCAACATCTGCCGGTGCACCGGGTACGGCCGCATCCTCGAGGCGGTCCGCGCCGTCCAGGCGGGGCGGGGCGGCCTGGCTGGGCGGAGCGGCCCGGCGAGGCGGGGAGGCAGGACGGGGCTGGGCGGGGCGGCTGGGCAGGACGGCGAGGCTGGGCGGGGCGATCAGGCTGGGCGGGGCGACTCGCCCGGGTGGGCATGACCGGCCGGGCGCGAGGCGTCGGGGGGTCGGCGCCCCGGCCCGACGGGCCGGCCAAGGCCGACGGGACGTTCGCCTACGCCGGCGACCTCAGCATCCCCGGCATGCTGCACGCCCGGACCCTGCGCTCGCCCCACCCGCGGGCGCGCATCCGCCGCCTCGACACCGCCGCGGCCCGGCGCATCCCGGGTGTCGCCGCCGTGGTGACGGCGGTGGACGTCCCCGGCGTGGCGACCTACGGCCTCATCGTGGCCGACCAGCCGGTCTTCGCCGCGACCGAGACCCGCTACGCCGGCGAGCCGGTCGCGGTCGTCGCCGCGGTCGACGCGCCGACCGCCCGGCGCGCGCTGGCGGCCGTCGAGGTCGAGTACGAGCCGCTGCCACCCGTCGTCGATCCCGAGGTGGCCGCGGGGCTCGGTGCCCCACCGCTCCACCCGGACGGCAACGTGTTCCGTGAGATCACCCTGAGACACGGAGATCCCGACGCGGCCGGCCCGGTGGTCGTCGAGGACAGCTACCTCGTCGGCATGCAGGACCAGGCCTTCCTCGCGCCCGAGGCGGCGCTGGTCGTGCCGGCCGCCGACGGCGGGGTCGACCTGCGGCTGGCCACCCAGTGGCTGCACTCCGACCGCGAGCAGATCGCCGCCTGCCTGGGACTGCCCGAGGAACTGGTCCGGCTCGAACTGGCCGGTGTCGGCGGCGCGTTCGGCGGCCGTGAGGACGTCACGCTGCAGGTCCACGGCGCGCTGCTCGCCCGGGCCACCGGGACGCCGGTCCGCATCGCCTACGACCGGGTCGAGTCCTTCCTGGGCCACCCGCACCGCCATCCCGCGCGGATGTGGTTCCGCCACACCGCGACCGCGGCGGGTGACCTGGTCAGCGTGCACGCGCGGATCATCATGGACGGTGGGGCGTACGCCTCGTCGTCACCCGCGGTGATCGCCAACGCCGTCACGCACGCCGCCGGCCCGTACCGGGTGCCGAACGCGCGGCTGGACGGGCTCGTCGTGCGCACCAACAACCCACCGTGCGGGGCGATGCGCGGATTCGGGGTTCCCCAGGTCACGATCGGGCACGAGGCGCAGATGGACCGGCTCGCCGACCGCCTCGGGATCGGCCCGGTCGAGCTGCGGGTGCGCAACGCGCTGCGGCCCGGCGACGTCCTGCCCACCGGTCAGGTCCTCGGACCGCCGCTGCCGGCGCGGGAGGCGATCGAGGCGGTCGCGGCCCGCCCGCTGCCGGCGGCGCTCACCGCGGCCTCTCCGGTGACAGCCCGTCCCGGGGGACGCGGCGCGCACGCGGACGTCGCCCGGGTCCGCCGCGGCGTCGGATACGCCCTGGCCTACAAGAACCTGCTGTTCTCCGAGGGCTTCGACGACTCCTCCACCGCGCGGGCGCGGCTCGAGCTCGACGCGGGCGGCCGGCCGGCCGCCACGATCCACAGCGCGTGCGCCGAGGTCGGGCAGGGATTCGTCACGGTCGCCGGGCAGATCGCGCGCACCGAGCTCGGCGTCGACGAGGTCGTGCTGCTCCCCGCCGACACCGGGGTGGGCAGCGCCGGGTCGACGAGCGCGTCCCGGCAGACGTGGATGAGCGGCGGCGCGGTGCGTGGTGCGTGCGTGGCGGTGATCGACCGGCTGCTGGCCCGGGTCGCGCGTCGGCTGGGTCTGCCGCCGGAGGTCGTCGAGGCCCCCCGGCGCGCCCTGGTGATCGCCGGGGGCGAGATCGTCGGCGCCGAGACGGGGACCCGGCTCACGCTGGCCGAGGCGCTCGCCGAGGGCCCGGTCGAGGCCGAACACACCTTCCATCACCGGCGCACGACCGCCCTGGACGTAGCCGGCCAAGGTGATCCGCACGTGGCCTTCGCCGCCGCGGCGCACCGGGCCGTGGTCGACGTCGACCTCGACCTCGGGCTCGTCCACGTCGTGTCGATGGCGCTCGCGCAGGACTGTGGCACCGTGCTGAATCCGCTGTCACTGCGCGGGCAGGTCGAGGGCGGCACCGCCCAGGGCCTCGGACTGGCGGTGATGGAGGAGCTGGTGACCGTGGACGGCGTGGTGACCAACCCGACCCTGCACGACTACCTGCTGCCCACCGCCGCGGACGTCCCCATGCTGGACTTCGTGGCGCTCACCTACCCGCAGCCGGACGCGCCCTACGGGGTCAAGGGCGTCGGGGAGACCCCGACCTGCACGGCGACCGCCGCGGTCCTCGCCGCCGTCCGGGCGGCGGTCGGGCGGGACCTGCGCCGGGTCCCGGTGCGCCCGGTGGACCTCGTCGATCTCGCCGTACCGCCGTTGGGCGGTGCTCCCCCTGGGGGGTCTCCCACTGGGGAATAAGGCAGCCTGGGGAGATGAGACGCGGATGAGTGGTGGACAGGCCGGCGCCGCGGCGCCGCCGGACTCCGTCGAGGTGATCCGGTCGCGTCGGGTCGTACTGCCCGACGGTGAGCGCCCCGCGGCCGTCCACGTCGCCGGCGGCCGGATCACCGCGATCACCGCGCCGGGCGAGGTACCGCCGGGCGTCGCCGTCACCGATCTCGGTGACCTCGTGCTCATGCCCGGCGTCGTCGACACGCATGTCCACGTCAACGAGCCCGGCCGGACGGAATGGGAGGGCTTCGCCAGCGCCACCCGGGCCGCGGCGGCCGGCGGCGTGACAACGATCATCGACATGCCGCTGAACTCGATCCCCCCCACCACCTCGTTGGACGCGCTGACCGCCAAACGGGCGGCGGCCGAGGGCCAGGTCGCCGTCGACGTCGGCTTCTGGGGCGGAATCATCGGCGCCGACGCCCGCCGGCGCGCCGACCTCGCCGCGCTGCACGACGCCGGAGTGTTCGGGTTCAAGGCGTTCCTGGCGCCCTCGGGGGTCGAGGAGTTCCCGCACGTGAGCCTCGACGTGCTCGCCGCGGCGTCCCGGCACACCGCCCGGATGGACGCCCTCACCGTCGTCCACGCCGAGTCACCCTCCGTGCTCGCCGAGGCGCCCGAGGTGGCGGGCCGCACGTTCGCGAGCTGGCTGCGCTCCCGCCCGCCGGCCGCCGAGCAGGCCGCGGTGGCCTCGCTCGCGGCGCTCACCGCCTCGACCGGCGCGCGCCTGCACGTCCTGCACCTGGCGGCGGCCCGGGCCCTCGACGACGTGGTCTCCGCCCGCGAGGCCGGCCTGCCCATGACCGTTGAGACCTGCCCGCACTACCTGACCTTCACCGCCGAGGAGGTCCCCGACGGGGCCACCGTCTTCAAGTGCGCGCCACCCATCCGGGAACGCGCGAACCTGGACCGGCTCTGGGACGGGCTGGCCGCCGGCCTGTTCGCCGGCGTCGTCACCGATCACTCGCCGGCCACCCCGGAGCTGAAGTCCGTCGAGACCGGTGACTTCGGGACGGCCTGGGGTGGCATCGCCTCCATCCAGCTGGGACTGGCCGCGGTGTGGACCCAGGCGCGCCGTCGCGGGCACCGCCTCACCGACGTCGTCCGGTGGATGTGCTCCGGCCCCGCCGACCTGGTCGGACTGGGTGCCCCAGGGCTGGGTACCCCGGGACCGGGCACCGGCGGGGCGGGCTCCGCGCCGAGTGGCACCAAGGGACGCATCGCCGTCGGCGCCGATGCCGACCTGGTGGTCTTCGACCCCGACGCCACGTTCGTCGTCGAACCGTCCCTGCTGCGCCACCGCCATCCGCTCACGCCCTACGCTGGGCGAACGCTTGACGGCGTCGTTCTGGCGACCTACCTGCGGGGCCGGCGGGCGGACGGCGACCGGCCCGCACGCGGCCGGCTGCTCGCCCGGTGACCCACCAGCCACGCCCCGGCTCGTCGCGGGCCTGTGCCCGTGTCCAGCCGCCCGTCCTGTCCGCCTGAACAGCCCGAGCAGAAGGAGCCCGTAGGCATGACCGACGCGCCCGACCTGACGAACCTCGTCGACCTCGCCGCCGCCCGGTTCGGCGGGTCCGTCGTCGCCGTCAACGACGAGTTCTTCGCGCTCGCCGAGCGGATGCTCCTGGCGGAGCCGCCGATAGTCCGCCCGGGGGTGTTCACCGAACGCGGTCAGTGGACCGACGGCTGGGAGACCCGCCGCCGCCGCGACCTGCCGGCGGCGGACTGGGCGATCGTCCGCCTCGGCGCCCCCGGCATCGTGCACGCGGTGACCGTGGACACGACCCATTTCACCGGCAACGCCCCGGAGTCGGTCGAGCTGCACGGGGCCACCCTCGCCGGCTACCCGTCCGCCGAGGAGGTCGCCGAGGACTCGGTGACCTGGGTGCCCCTCGTCGCCCGCACCCCGGTCGCCGCGGACGCCGTCAACGTCCTGCCCGTGTCGGCGGAGGGCCGGTTCCGGATCAGTCACCTGCGGCTGACGATCCACCCGGACGGGGGAGTCGCCCGGCTGCGGGTGCACGGCGTCGTCGTGCCCGATCCGCGGCTGCTCGACCGGGTCACCTCCGACCTGGCCGCCGCCTACCTGGGCGGCGTCGTGGTCGCCGCCAGCGACATGCACTACGGCGACCGGCACAACCTGAACGCCTCCGGCGACGCCCGGGCGATGGGGGAGGGCTGGGAAACCCGCCGCCGCCGTGGGCCGGGACACGACTGGGCGGTCGTGCGGCTGGCCACCGAGGGGACCGTCGTGCGGGCCGAGGTCGACACCAGGCACTTCCGCGGCAACGCGCCGCGCGCCGTCGCGCTGTGGGCCGCGAACGCACCCACGACCGGCGACGACGACCTGGCCGCGGACGCGCTGTCGGCGATCACCGACTGGCGGCCGCTGCTGCCGCGCACCCGGGTCCAGCCGAACACCCGACACCTGTTCGACCTGGAGGTGCCGGTCGAGGCCACGCACGTGCGGGTGGACGCGGTCCCGGACGGCGGTCTCGCCCGGTTGCGGCTGGTCGGCGCGCCGACCGAGGCGGGACGCGAGTCGCTGGCCATGCGCTGGTTCGACTCCCTGACGCCCGCGGCGGCCCGTGAGGAACTGCTGGCCTGCTGCGGCTCCGAGGACTGGGCGGACGCCGTCGTGGCCCGCCGGCCCTTCGGCACCCTCACCGCGCTGCTGCCCGCCGCCGAGCAGGAGTGGTGGAACCTGCCCGAAACCGCCTGGCTGGAGGCGTTCACCGCGCATCCGCGGATCGGCGAGCGCCCGGCACCCGCGCCGACGCCGCCGACGTCCTCGCGGGCCACGGTCGTCTCCCTCGACGCCCCCCGCCGGGAGCAGGCCGCCCTGGATCAGGCGAGCGAGGACGTCCGCACGGCCTTCGCCGAGGGGAACGCCGAATACGAGGACCGCTTCGGTTTCATCTTCCTCGTCCGCGCGGCGGGGCGTGGCGCACAGGAGATGTTGGAGCTGCTCCGGGAGAGGATGGCGAACGACCCCGGGACCGAGCTGCGGGTGGCGGCCGGTCAGCAGGCGGAGATCACCGCGCTGCGGCTGCGCCATCTGATCACCGGCGCCTGACGCCCGGCTCCCGGGTCGTGGCGAAGCGACGAGTGGGTCGCCGACGGGTACCCCGGCGGCGAGCCGGGGAGGGCGACGCGAGTGAGCTTGTCGACCCATGTGCTGGACACCGCGTCCGGGAAGCCGGCCGCCGGCGTGCCGGTGCGCCTCGAACGGGCCGCGGTCACCCTTGACGGCGCTACCAAGGGCTGGCGCCCGGTCGCCCAGGCGGTGACCGACGACGACGGGCGCGTCGGCGACCTGCCAGCGGACCGCACCGGCGCCTGGCGCCTGGTGTTCGACACCACGGGGCATTCGACCTTCTACCCCGAGGTGGCGATCGTCTTCGTCATTCGGGAGCCGGCCGACCATCATCACGTGCCCCTCCTACTAGCGCCCTACGGCTACTCCACGTACCGCGGCAGCTGAGCCGGCGCGGCAGCGGCCCGGCGGGTCAGTGTGGGACCTGCGACCGGCCTCCGAGGCGGGCGACGATCGCCTCGTCGAGACCCGCGGCTCGCAACCGCGCGTCGTCGAGCAGGCGGGCGTCCACCGCGCGCAGCACGTGGCCGGCGAGCGCCCGCGCCGTCGCCGGCTCGTCCGCGACTGATCCCGAGGTGCGGGCGGACGCGTAGTCCGACAGCCGCCGCAGCGCCTCGGGCAGCCCGGTGAGCAGGCAGCCCGCCACCGCCGCGTGCCGGCTGACGAGCTGGCCGGGGTGCAGATCCCACCCCTGGTAGAGACCCCTCGACCAGGCCCGGCGGACCAGTCCGGCATGCCGGCGCCACGCGGAGCGCACATCGGAGGCCCGTCCCACCGGCAGCACGTTGGACGAGCCGTCGGCGACGCGGATCCCAGTGCCCGCCGCGGCGAGCTGCATCAGCGCCGTGGCAAGCTCGACCGCCGGATGATCGCTGGCCTGGTGTTCGGCGGCGATCCCGAGCGCCGCGGAATAGTCGTAGGTGCCCACGTGCAGCCCGGTCAGACGCTCCGGTGCGGCAGCTACCAGCCCCGGCAGGCTCAGGACCGCGGCAGGCGTCTCGACCTGAATCTCCAGCGCGATCGGCGGGATACCGAGCTGCCGTTCCAGCTCGGCTAGGACGTCGCTGAACACGACCACCTGCTCAGGCGCGCTGACCTTCGGCAGGGTCACGACGAGGCCGGGTGGCGGGCCGTCCTCACCGCCCTCACCCACGAGGGTGGTGAGGAAGAGGTCAAGGCTGCGCAGCCCTCGAGCCCGCACGGCGGGTTCCAGCGACTTGGGGCGCAGCCCGTAGGAGACGGGCAGTGCGCCGGCCGCCGCCGCGGTGCACAGGGCCTGCGCCGCCTGCACGGCGTCGGCGTCCTCGACCTCGTCCGGGCGGGTCCCGTACCCGTCCTCGAGATCGACCCGCAGGTCCTGGATCGGCTCGACGGTAAGCGCCTGTACGACGTGCGCATAGACGGAAGCGGCGATCGCCGGGTCGGAGTCGCCGGCCGTCGCGGCGGCCAGGGCATCGGGATCCGGCGCATGGCGGCGCAGTGCCTCCCGGGCGGCTTCCCCCCACTCGAGGACGACGTCCGGGTGCAGCCGGTCGGCGGGCAGGTAGCAGGTGTGGACTGACTGGCGGGTGCCCGGATCGCCGGGGAAGCGGGTGGTCAGGTCGGCGTCGAGCGGGGCGAGGTCCGCGGTGAGCGCGGCAATGGTGTCGTCGGACAGCGTCGGCACGACCTCAGTGTCAGGCCAACGGCGGGGCGTCGTCTCCATCACGCGTGTCAGACAGGTCGAGCCGCGCCGTCCCCCGGGTATGGGCGGTGCCGCCCGACCGCTCCGGCTTGCAACTGCGTCGCACCCAGTGGCCCCCGCCGCCAGCGCCGCCGTCGGCGCGTCCGACGCCGATCGGGGGATTCGGCGCACTGCACCGACGGCGGCTGTCTGTGCGGCGGATCCTTGGCCGGCCGATGGATCCCGGCTGGCCGACGGACCACCGTGCGAGCGGTCATCATGTGTCTGAGCTGCAGCTTTCCGCTCAGAATCGTACTGCGGAACGGCCAGGTACCACCAACCGGCCCGGACACAGCCGACTGGTGCGAGTCGGTGCTCCCCGACGATCGCGTCGTATCCGTCCGAGAACGTCGGAAGGCCGCTTTCAGCGTGTGGCGCCCTTGCGCTGGCGGCCCGACAGCCGTCGGGCCGCGCGCCGGAGTGGGGGTAGATCGCGTCCGCGACGGTGCCCGCCGGAAGTGCGCCGACGGCCTCCAGCCCAGTCCGGCTCGCCGTACGCGGGTCTCGGCCGCCTTCGGGATCCAGTGCCGTGATCTGGCCGTCGACGCGGATCACCTCAACTGGAAGATCCTGCCTTTCGGCAGAGCCCAAGACTTGGCCACTGGTTGAAACGGTGACGTGCGTCATGATTCCTGCATCGACTCCTTGTTCTCTTTTGTGGGCCTCTTATCTGAGTGGAGACGGTGGTCTCAGGCGATCAGTGCATCAGCCCTGGTAGAAGGGTGATCTGCTGATCGGAGGGCTGGGTGCGGGGCGTGGAGTTGACCTTGGAGGATCGGGAGTCGATCTCCAGGGGGCTGGCGGCGGAGTTGTCGCATCGGGCGATCGGGGTGCTGCTGCATCGCAGCCAATCGGTGATCAGCCGCGAGGTGACGCGCAACGGGGGTAACGCGAACTACCGGGCAGCGGACGCCCAGCGGCGCGCGGAGGAGAACCGCTGGCGACCGAAGATGTTCAAG
>NZ_KB891227.1 GCF_000373365.1 Parafrankia discariae | reverse complement strand
TTTGCCGTATCCGTTTCGGCCTTTCGGCCCCGGCTGCGGCGACTCGGTTAAGTTACCGAGACTTTCGGGTTTGTGTCAAATCACTCCGGCCGAGCCGGTGACCGCCACGCTTTTCAAACCTTACCGCATCGNTTTCGGGCCTCTTCCTCGGGGGGTCGATGCCCCCTCGGAGGATCCTGGCCCGCCAACGCCCTGGACTGTTCGTCCTGGGTGGGCGGCGAGATGGAACTATACACGAGCGATCCATGGGGGTGTGCGGACCGCCCCGACACATGCAATCCAGGCCTGAGCCGGACCCGCCCCTGCGCCACCGAACCGGACGAAGGCGCCCCAACCGCCTGTTACCCGCCGCCGCCCGGCTGGCTCGAGCTCCATCGACCCGCCCACGGGGGTCGCTCCCGGCGAGTCCCGCCGATTGCCGCTCGGCGTCGCCTCTTCCGGACTGCTACCCCATATCGAGTACCCCGACACCCGTCCCGCGGAACGTCCGTGGCCGGGCAACACGTACTTCGACGTCCCGGGTCGGGCATCGGGGTCGGCGTGGCCGAACCGGTGGGTTCCCCGGCGGTTCGGTGCCGGAGCCAGTGAACAGCCGTCCGGACGCGGAAACCGCCGTCTTCCGCGTCAGGGCCGCGGACGACCATCCGCCGCCTCGGAGCGTTCGGCGGCCCACCGGGCCCAGCCGGCCAGGGCCTCGTACAGCCGCGCTCCGCCCTCGATGGCCACGCGCATCGACCGGTTCTGCGGGGTGTCGGGGAAGTCGCCGCGGTCGGTGGCCTGGGCGTAGGCGCGGTACCGGCCGGCCGCCGAGGCGAAGAACTCGGCTTCGCGGACCAGGTGGTGATTGAGGTCCGCCGGTTCCATGAGCCAGAAGAAGAACGACCGCAGCAGGGGCTGGAGTCGCATGGTGTGATCGACCTCCGCCGGCTCGCGCAGCCAGCGCCTGATCTCGTTCAGGCCGGCGTTGGTGATCCGGTAGGCCTTGCGTCCGCGGGGCCCCTCGCTGTCGATCTCGATCAGGCCGTCGCCGGCGAGCCGGCTCAGCTCCCCGTAGATCTGCGGGTGCCCGGCCGGCCAGACGGCGCCCAGCACCTGCTCGAATCGTCTCGTGAGGTCGTAGCCACTGGCCGGACCCTCCGCGAGCAGCCCCAGCAACCCGTGGCGTAGCGACACTCAGACACCTCCCGCTCTTATCTCAACACCGAGCGTAACCGAGGTGGCGCGAGCCGCCCCGGTTCAGGAGCCGGACGCACGGCGGGAACGGAAGGCACGGGAGACACGGAAGACACTGCGGAAACGGCGACGGCCGGGTGCGGCCCCTCGGGCTGGGAGGGAACGCACCCGGCCGTCCTGCGCCCGGTCGGGACGGCCTGTCGCGGGCCGTCCCGGATGGTGCGGCTCGGCGGGTCAGCCGGCCTTGTGCTTCTGGATCTCCTCGGTGAGCTGCGGGACGACGTTGAACAGGTCACCGACCAGTCCGTAGTCCGCGAACTCGAAGATCGGGGCCTCGGGGTCCTTGTTGACCGCCACGATCGTCTTCGAGGTCTGCATGCCGGCCCGGTGCTGGATGGCGCCGGAGATCCCGACCGCGATGTACAGCTGGGGCGACACCGTCTTGCCGGTCTGGCCGACCTGGTTCTGGTGCGGGTACCAGCCGGCGTCGGTCGCGGCGCGCGAGGCGCCGACGGCCGCGCCGAGTGTGTCGGCCAGCTTCTCGACCAGCGCGAAGTGCTCGGCGGCACCCAGGCCACGGCCGCCGGAGACGACGACCTGGGCCTCGGTGAGGTCCGGACGGCCGGACTTCGCCTCGACGACCCGGTCCACGATCTTCGCGCCCTTGGCCGCGTCGGAGATCGCGATGTCGACCGGGGTCTCCACCGGGGTCGTCGGCGCGGCCTCGGGAGCGGTCGAGTTCGGCCGGACGACGACGATCGGGGTGCCCTTGGTGACCTTCGAGTTGACGATCGTCGAACCGCCGAAGATGCCCTGGGTGGCCGTCAGGTCCGGGGTGAGCGCGGTGGCGTCCCAGATCAGGCCGGAGTCCGTGCGGGCGGCCGTGCGGGCCGCGACCTCACGGGAGTCCGGCGTGGCCGCGGCCAGGACGGCCACCGGCGAGACGTCCGCGACCAGCTTCGACAGGACCTCGGCCGCCGGCGCCCCGATGTAGTCGGCGACGTCGTCGGACTCGACCAGGTAGACCTTGGCCGCGCCGTACTGGGCCAGGTACTCCTTCACCTTGGCGTAGCTGCCCGGGCCGCCGAGGAACACCGCCGAGGGCTCGCCGATCGTGCGTGCCAGCGTCAGCAGCTCGGCCGTGACCTTCTTCGGCTCGCCGTCGGTGTGCTCGACGAGTACAAGAACTTCAGCCATCGAACAACAACCCCTCAGATGAGCTTCTGGGCCGCGAGGAACGCAGCGACCTTCGTGCCGCCGTCACCCTCGTCCTTGACGATGGTGCCGCTCTGGCGCGGCGGGGCCGGCTGCGACTCGACAACCGTGGACGTCGCCCCGGCGAGGCCCACCGAGCCCGCGTCGAGACCGGCGTCGGCGGCCGAGAGCTTGGTCAGCGGCTTCTTCTTGGCCGCCATGATGCCCTTGAACGAGGGGTACCGCGGCTGGTTGATCTTCTCGACCACACCCACGACCGCCGGCAGGGTCGCCTCGACGAGCGCGTAGCCGTTGTCGGCGAGGCGCTCGACGGAGACCTTGTTCGCGCCCGGGTCGACCGTGACCTTGCGGGCCTGGGTGAGCTGCGGCAGACCGAGACGCTCCGCCAGGAGGGCGCCCATGACGCCACCTCGGGCGTCGGAGGCCTCCGACGAGGTGATGATCAGGTCCGGCGAGAGCGTGGAGATCACCTTCGCCAGCGCGGCGGAGGTGGCGAGGGCGTCGGAGCCGTGCAGCGACTCGTCGGTCAGGTGCACCGCCTTGTCGGCACCCATCGAGAGAGCCTTGCGGATCGTCTCGACGGCCTTCTCCGGCCCCATCGTGACGACCGTCACCTCGCCGCCGTGGGCTTCCTTGATCTTCAGGGCCTCTTCGACCCCGTACTCGTCCATCTCGTTCATGACGTTGTCGACGCTCTTACGGTCGACCGTCTTGTCCGAGGCGTCGAGCTTCTTCTCCGCCCAGGTATCGGGAACCTGCTTGACGGTAACCACGATGTTCACGCCTTGGGGCCTCCGTAGCCAGCAATATCGATGTCGGTCCTCCACGCATCGTCGCATCTGACGCCCTGACGTGCCCGATGATCGGCGCCGTGATGCAGGCCGCAATCCGCCCGCTCCGGACACGTCAGTCCGGCGGCCGCGGACCTCCGGGAGACACCATCCGGGCACATCGGCGCCGGCCGGCCCGACCACGACCGCCGTATGGCGACACAGCCCCCCACCCTCGGGACGCCCGCCGGGCGCGCGCGGCGGCGGCGAGGTGCCGGCGCCGCGCCGGCGGGGGGACACCCGCCGGGCGAGTCCGCCCGGCGGGTGCGATCTGACGGACAGGCCATCGCACCGGCTCGACGCCACGGCGACGCCGCCACGACAGCGGACGATTTGCCATGGTGCTTCCCACTTCGACCACTCCTGCCGCAAGAGGCCCCGGTCCCACCATGACCGTGCATTCTGGCCTACTACTGCACACCCTCTTCCCGAATGCGTGACCAATCGGCTACTTTCTGCCTCGTGGGGTAGCCGAGGGCCTGGTAAAGGCCCATCCGGCCGCATCGAGCAGACGGGGGTCCGATGTCCGCGGAAGAACTCTTGATCGCTGAGCATCCACTGGCCCTCTCGGGCCCGATCCGACCGGGCCGCCCGTCGGTCCGCGTGTCCCCGCCCCGCAACGCCCCGGGCCCCGTCCCCCCGGGCCCCGTTCCCCCGGACCACCTCTCGAGGACGCCGTCCGCCGGACGCACCAGACCGGCGGGCAAGACCGACACGGGCAAAGCCACCAGCGGGACGGCCGCCGGCGGCGGTACCCGGCGGACCCGCGGCGGCGACACCGGCGAATCCGGCGCCCCCACCCTGTTCTCCCGCCTGCTCGCCGAGGCCGACGTCTCCGACACCCGCTTCGCCCGCCAGGTCAACAACCGTGCCCGGTCCCAGCGGCGCATCGAGCTCGGCCTGGCCCGGACGACCGTCGGGCACTGGCGCCGTGGCATGCGGCCCCGGGACCCGATGGTCGCCGAGCTGGCCGCGGCAGAGCTCTCCACCCTCGTCGGCTACCCGGTGACCCCGGCGGACCTCGGCTGGCGGGGCGAAGCCAGCGAACGCGACGACCTCGGCCTCGTCATCGCGGACCTCCCCGACGACAACCTGCGAACACTCGCCGGACTTTCGGGACGAGACATGCGGCGACGTGACGTCCTGCACGACGGGGCGGCCTTCGTCGCCACCGCCTTCGCCGACCCCGTGCTGTCCAGTCTCACCGGCGTGATCCGCCGGATCAGCGCGGACGTCCCGTCCTCCCCGTCCGGCGGAGCGATGATCCGGGACATGACCGAGACGTTCCGCCGACTGGACGCCCGGTTCGGGAGCAGCGAGATCCGTCCCCAGGTCGTGACGTTCCTGCACGACCGCACACGCGCGGCCGTGGAGGGACCGGCCGACACCGACACCTTCGGCGCCCTCGCCGAGCTGGCCCAGTTCAGCGGCTGGCTCGCCCAGGACTGCAACCGCCAGGGGCTGGCCCAGCGCTACTACATCCAGGCGCTGACCCTGGCCGAGCACGCCGACGACGTCATGATGGCCGGCCGGGTGCTGTCCGCCATGAGCGACCAGTCCGCGGCCCAGGGGCACAACCGGCACAGCCTGTCCCTGGCGCGCGCGGCGATCGACCGGTCCGCCCGGCAGTCCGCGCCGGCCGTGCAGGCGATGCTGCAGGACAAGCTGGCGTGGGCGCTCGCCCGCAACGGTGACGAGGCCGGCTGCATGCGTGCCCTGGACGCGCTGGAGCGCACGATCTCCCGCGAGCCGGGCGACGCCCCGTCCTGGGCCGGGCACTACAACGTCGGCGACGTGGCCGAGTGCCAGGGTCACTGCTTCCTGCTGCTGGGCCGGGCGGAGATGGCCGAGAAACGGCTGCTGGAGGCCCGCGACCTGCAGGGGCCGGCCCGGGCCCGGACCCGGGCATACGCGGAGGCCGACCTGGCGCTGTCCTACCTGAAACGGCCGCGCCCCGACCTCGAGGCGGCTCTCGAGGCCGGGTACCGGGCGGTGGAGGTGGCCGGGCCGGTGTCCTCGACCCGGCTCGTCACGAAACTCGCCGAGCTGGACCGCACGATCGCCGGCCCCGGCTTCGCGAAAGCCGTCGCGGCCCGTGAGTGGCGCTCACGCGCCGCGAGTCTCGTGCGGCCGGCCCAGCAGCGCTCGGAACCCGCCGTCGGCTGACCGGCCCGGACCGGGCACCCTATGTCCGGTGAGCCCCGCGAAGGGCATCGGCCGACGCATCGGCCGACGCGCCCCCACCTCCAGCAACCTCGCCGGCGATCCCAACGGCAACAGCGCCGGCGCCGGCGGAGTCACCGGCGGGAGCGGCGGGAGCGGCGGAGACATCGGCGCCGGGGCGGGCACGGGCGCCGGCGACATCCCGGCGATCCCGTCCGACCCGCCCGGCTGGACGGGTGGGACGCACCCACCGGCCCGGATCGCGCTGGTGTTCGTCGCCTGGGTCGTCACGGCGGCGCTCGCCGTCCTCGCCGCGATCCGCCTCGTCCACCTCGACGACGCGTTCGCCTGGCCGTTCGCCGCGCTCAACGCGCTGACGCCGCTGCTGTACCTGCCGGTCTACGCGGCGCTCGCGATCGGCTTCGCGCTGCGGCGCAACCTGCTCATGATCTTCTGTGCGCTGCTCGTGGTCGCCCACCTGGTCTGGGCGCTGCCCGAGGTCCTTCCCGGCGACGCCGACGACGTCCCGCAGGGCTCGGCCCGGCTGCGGGTGATGAGCGCGAACCTGCTCTACTCCAACACCGAGGCCGGCCGGCTGGGCCGGCAGATCGAGGCCGCCGACCCCGACGTCCTGGTGCTGGTCGAGCTCTCGCCGCGGACGTTGGCCGACGTCCAGGCCTCGGGCGCGCTGAAGGAGTACCGGTACTCCGAGGTCCGTCCGCGGGACGGCGCGTTCGGCGCGGCGGTGTTCTCCCGCTTCCCGTTGTCGGACACGGCGGCGCCTGAGGTGGCCGGCAGCATGTCACTGCGCACGACGGTGCGGGTCGACGAGCGACGTTCCTTCGTCATGTACGCGGTGCACACGATCTCGCCGACGAGCGGGGACTACGCGAAACGGTGGCGGACCCAGCTCGACCATCTCCGCGAGGACGTCGAGAGCTCGACCCTGCCGGTCGTGCTCGCCGGCGACTTCAACGCCACCCGGGACCACCGCCCGCTGCGCCGGCTGCTCTCCGCCGGTGTGCGCGACGCCCACGACGTCCTCGGCGCCGGCTGGACGCCGACCTGGAACGCGAAGACGGTCGCGCTCCCACCGGTGCTGCGGATCGACCACGTCCTCGCCTCACCGGCCTTCGCGATCACCAGCTACCAGGTCGGCTCCGAGTTCGGCAGCGACCACAAGCCGGTGACCGTCGACCTGGCCCTGCGCTAGCCGCCGCCCACCCCGACCCGCCGCTGACGAGGCCGGCGAAGGCTGGCCGGCGGCCGGCGAGGCTAGCGGCCGACGAAGTCGGCCTTGCCCGGGCCGCGCTCGATGAACGAGTCCATGCCGTGGCGGCGGTCCTCGGTGCCGAACAGGCCGACGAACAGCGCCGACTCCAGCCGCAGCGCCTCGGAGAGCGCGAGGTCGCCGCCGTCGTCGATCGCCTGCTTCGCCGCGGCCAGCGCCAGGGCGGGCCCGGTGACGAAGCGGCCGGCCATCCGCAGCGCCTCGGCGTACACCTCGTCGGCCGGGACGACCTTGTCGGCCAGCCCGATCGCCTCCGCCTCGGCGGCCCGCACCTGCCGTCCGCTGAAGACCAGGTTCTTGGCCCGGGCCGGGCCGATGAGCCGCGGCAGACGCTGCGTGCCGCCGGCGCCCGGGATGACACCCAGGGTGATCTCGGGCACTCCGACCTTCGCGTTCTCGGCGAAGACCCGGAAGTCGGCGCACAGCGCCAGCTCCAGGCCGCCACCGAGGGCGTAGCCGGTGACGGCCGCGACGACCGGCTTCGGGATCCGCGCCACCAGGTCGAGGGCCGCGCCCAGATCGCGGACCCAGCCGGTGATGCCGGCGATGTCCAGCTTCGCCATCTCCTTGATGTCCGCCCCGGCGGCGAACACCTTCTCGCCGCCGTAGAGGACGACCGCGCGGATGTCCGCCCGCGCGGTGGCCTCGAGGGCGGTGGCGCGCAGCTCGGCGGCGAGCTCGGCGTTGAGCGCGTTCATCGGCGGCCGGTCCAGCCGGATCGTCCCGACACCGTCGGAGACCTCGAGCCGCACGACCGCCATCGCCAAACCTCCGCGCATCAGTGAGCCACCCGCCCGCCGGGCCGTCCCCCGCCGGGCCGCAGCCAACACTAGACGAGTACGGCACCACGTTCAGGCCACCGACGACCACCCCGGGACCACGCCCGGCCGGCCTCCCCCCGCCGCGAGGCAACGGAGTGACGCCGGTCACTTGGGACGGGTGGAGGTAGGAGTTCGGGGGACCACCGAATGATGTGACGGTTAGCGTCGTTCCCATGATCCGCCCCGGTTCGGCCAGCCCGCTCGGCGTGTGGTGGGACGGCGCGGGGGTCAACGTCGCCGTGGTGGCGCCCGGGGCCGACGCGGTGGACTTCTGCGTGTTCGACGACCACGGCCTGCCGACCGCCTCCGGCGGCGAGACGCGGTACCGGCTTCCCGAGCGGGACGGCGGTGTCTGGCACGGCTACCTCCCCGGGGTGGGCCCGGGGCAGGTCTACGGCCTGCGGGCGCACGGGCCGTACGCGCCCGGGCGCGGCGAACGGTACAACCCGGCGAAACTGCTGCTCGACCCCTACGCCCGCCGGGTCACGGGGAACTTCGTGCCCGATCCGGCGGTGCACGGGTACGTGGCCGGTGATCCCTACGGACAGGACCCCGACGACCGGGACTCGGCGCCGTACGTGCCGAAGGGCGTCGTGACCGGGCCGGTCACCGGGCCGGACCCGGCCGCGAACCGGCCGCGGACGGCCTGGGCCGACACGATCCTGTACGAGCTGCACGTCCGGGGCTTCACCAGGCTGCACCCGGGGGTGCCCGAGAAGCTGCGCGGAACCTACGCCGGCCTGGCGCACCCGGCGGTCGTCGACCATCTGCTGCGGATCGGGGTCACCGCGGTCGAGCTGCTGCCCGTCCACGCGCACATCTCCGAGACGACGCTGCTGGAGCACGGCCGTTCCAACTACTGGGGCTACAACACGCTGGCGTTCTTCGCGCCGCACCCCGGTTACGCCGCCACCGACGACCCCGTCGCCGAGTTCCGCGCGATGGTCGCCACACTGCACGACGCGGGCATCGAGGTGCTGCTCGACGTCGTCTACAACCACACCGCCGAGGGCAGCGAGCGCGGGCCGACGCTGAGTCTGCGCGGGCTGGACAACATCGCCTACTACCGGGTGGAACCCAACGATCCGCGCCGCTACCGCGATGTCACCGGCTGCGGGAACACCGTCGACGCCACGTCGCCGCACGTCGTGCGCCTGATCTGCGACTCGCTGCGGTACTGGGTGGCCGAGCTGGGGGTGGACGGGTTCCGCTTCGACCTGGCGACGGCGCTCGCCCGGTCACCGGACGGGTTCGAGCCGGCCGCGCCGCTGCTCACCGCGATCCAGGCCGACCCGCTGCTGTCCTCTGTCAAGCTGATCGCCGAGCCGTGGGACCTCGGCTGGGGCGGGTACCAGGTCGGCGCGTTCCCGGCGCCGTGGGCCGAGTGGAACGGCCGGTTCCGCGACACCCTGCGCGACATCTTCAGCGGCCGCACCGGCAGCGTGGCGGATCTCGGGTACCGGATCACCGGCTCGTCCGACATCTACGAACATTCGGGACGCCGGCCCTGGGCCTCGGTCAACTTCGTCACCGCGCACGACGGGTTCCCCCTCGCCGACCTGGTCTCCTACAACGAGAAGCACAACGAGGCCAACGGGGAGGGCAACCGGGACGGGGAGTCGGAGAACCGGTCGTCGAACCACGGCGCCGAGGGGCCGACGGACGACCCGGGTATCCGCACGGCCCGCCGCCGGACCCGCCGGGCGCTGATCAGCACGCTGCTGCTGTCGGCCGGGGTGCCGATGCTGCTCGCCGGCGACGAGCTGGGACGTTCGCAGGGCGGCAACAACAACGCCTACTGCCAGGACAACGCGGTCTCCTGGCTGGCCTGGCCGGACGGAACGGCGGACACCCCCGGGGCCGGCACGCCCGGGGCCGGCACGCCCGGGGTTGGTGCGCCCGGCGAGGTGCCGGCCGCGGATCCGGCCGGCCCGGACCCGGCGCTGACCACGCTGGTGAGCGGGCTGATCCGGCTGCGCCGCACCGCACCCGTGCTGCGGCGACAGCGGTTCTTCCGCGGTGGCGCGCCCACCCCGCGACGACTGCCCGACATCACCTGGTTCCGGCAGGACGGCGCGGTGATGTCGGCCGCGGACTGGAACGCCCCGCGGGTGGCGATCCTGGTGGCGCACCTGGCCGGGGAGGGCCTCGAGTGGACCGACGCGGCGGGCGTGCCGGTCGCCGGGGAGAGCCTGCTGCTCGTCATCCATCCGGACGGCGCGGACCGGACGGTCGTGCTCCCCGGGGCACCCTGGGCGACCCGCTACGACCTCCTGCTCGACACCGCCGCGGACGACCTCGCCGGTTTCCCGGACACGATGACCGAGCCCCGCCGGACCCTGGCGGCCGGCGCGCGACTCGACGTGGCCGGACGGACCGTCCTGATCCTGCGCGCCCTCGGCGGCTCCGACCTCGACCTCGACGTCGGCGACACCGGCGACCGCCACGCCTCGACCGGGTAGCCCCGGGCCCCCGGGCGTGGGGCCCGGGGCCACCCGGGGGTGGGTCAGGGGTTGGTGACCAGGCCGAGCTCGGCCGGGCTCGCGGTGAGGCGGTGGCGCGGCAGCACCCGCACCGTGTAACCGAACGGACCGGTCCGGCCGAGCGGGATCGTGCCCTCGTACCGGTGGCCGTGGCCGCCCTCGCCCTCGCCCACCTCGGTCAGCGAGAGGGTGCCCGGCGCCACGATGCGATCGGTCTCGTCCACCCGGCCGTAGGAGGCGATCACCTCGACGTCGGCCGGGTCCAGGCCGCCGAGCTCGACCGTCGCCCGCACGACCAGCGACTGGCCCACCTGGGGGGTGTCCCCGAGCCCGGCCGAGTCGACGTTGAGCACGTGCACGCCCGACCAGGCGCTGCGCACCCGGTGCTTCCAGGCCGCGAGGTCCCGCGCCCCGGCGAGGTCGCCCTCGGTGGCCTGGCGGGCCGACACCCCGGCGGGCACGTAGTAGCGCTCGACGTACTCCTGCACCATTCGGGTCGCCAGCACCCGCGGGCCGAGGGTGGCGAGGGTGTGCTTGACCATCGCCGTCCACCGCGGCGGGTTGGACGTCGGCGTCGCCCGGTCGTAGAAGCGCGCCGTCACCGTGTTCTCGAGCAGGTCGTACAGGGCCGCCGACTCGATGTCGTCGCGGCGGTCCGGGTCCTCGACGCCGTCCGCGGTCGGGATGGCCCAGCCGTTCTGGCCGTCGAACATCTCGTCCCACCAGCCGTCCCGGATCGAGAGGTTCAGGCAGCCGTTGAGCGCCGCCTTCATCCCGGACGTGCCGCACGCCTCGAGCGGGCGCAGCGGGTTGTTCAGCCAGACGTCGCAGCCGCCGTAGAGGTACCGGGCCATGCCGATGTCGTAGTCGGGCAGGAAGACGATCCGGTGCCGCACGCCCGGGTTGTCGGCGAACTGGACGATCTGCTGGACGAGCAGCTTGCCGCCGTCGTCGGCCGGGTGGGCCTTGCCGGCGATGACCATCTGGACGGGCCGGTCGGCGTGCAGGAGCAGCCGCTTGAGCCGCTCGGAGTCACGCAGCATCAAGGTGAGCCGCTTGTAGGACGGCACCCGGCGGGCGAAGCCGATGGTGAGCACGTCCGGGTCGAAGACGGACTCGACCCAGTCGAGCTCGCCGGGGGCCGCGCCGCGCTGCAGCCAGGAGACCCGCACCCGGCGGCGGATCTCGGCGACGAGCTGCTCGCGCAGCTCCCGCCGGGTGGCCCAGATGGCCTCGTCGGAGACCTTGTCGAACCGGGCGAAGGCCTCGGCGCCGCCGCTGAGCAGGCCGGGGCCGGGCTGGCGGTCGGCCAGCTCGACGATCGAGCGGGAGACCCAGGTCGGCGCGTGCACGCCGTTGGTGACCGAGCCGATCGGCACCTCGGAGTGGTCGAAGCCGGGCCACAGGCCGGCGAACATCTCCCGGCTGACGATGCCGTGCAGGCTGCTGACCCCGTTGGAGCGCTGGGCGAGGCGCAGGCCCATGTGGGCCATGTTGAACACGTTGGGATCGGGCTCGGCGCCGAGCTCGAGCACCCGGTCGACCGGGACCCCGGGCCAGCTGTTGTCGCCGCCGAAGTGGCGGGCGACCAGGTCCTTGGGGAACCGGTCGATGCCGGCGGGCACGGGGGTGTGCGTGGTGAACAGCGTGCCGGCGCGGGCGGCCTCCAGCGCCTCGTCGAAGCTCAGCCCGGTCTCGGCGAGCTCGCGGATGCGCTCCAGCCCGAGGAAGCCGGCGTGGCCCTCGTTGGTGTGGTAGACCTCCGGCGCCGGCGAGCCGGTGACGGCGGCGAAGGCGCGCAGCGCGCGGACCCCGCCGATCCCCAGCAGCATCTCCTGGAGCAGGCGGTGGTCCGTCCCGCCGCCGTAGAGACGGTCGGTGACCCCCCGCTCGGCGGACTGGTTGTCCTCGACGTCGGAGTCGAGCAGCAGCAGCGGGACCCGGCCGACCTGCGCCTTCCAGATCTGGGCGTGCAGGGTGCGGCCCTCGGGCAGGCCGACGGCGACCTTCACCGGGGCGCCGTCGGCGTCGGTGAGCTGGGTCAGCGGCAGGCCGTGCGGGTCGATGCCGGGATAGCGCTCCTGCTGCCAGCCGTCCCGTGACAGCGACTGGACGAAGTAGCCGGCCCGGTAGAGCAGGCCGACCCCGATGATCGGCACCCCGAGGTCGCTGGCGGTCTTCAGGTGGTCCCCGGCGAGGATGCCCAGGCCGCCCGAGTACTGCGGGAGGACCTCGGTGATCCCGAACTCCGGCGAGAAGTAGGCGATGGCCGCGGGCGCGCCCGGGATCGCCTGCTTCTGGTACCAGAGGTCGGAGGTCAGGTACTCCTGCAGGTCGTCCGCGGCGTCGGAGAGCCGGCGCAGGAACTTCCGGTCGACGGAGAGCGCCACGAGCCGGTCGTGGTCGACCTCGCCGAGCAGCCGGACGGGATCGCCGTTGCAGGCCCGCCACAACTCCGGATCGACCGACTCGAACAGGTCGAGGGTCTCCGGATGCCAGGACCAGCGGAGGTTCAGAACCAGCTCGCCCAGCGCAGCGAGCTGCTCCGGGAGCTGGGCACGGACAGTGAATCGGCGCAGCGCTCTCACGAGACGGGAAGCCTAAACAGGGTGCCTGAACTCGCCACACCCGGGTTCGGCCGGCCGGTTGACGAGCCGCAACAACTTCGCCGCGATCCCCCCAGGACGGATATTCCGCACTCCGCGCCGCCCGTCCACCGCGCGGTGGACGGGCGGCGGTTCGGGCGGGACGCCCGCCGGCCGGGGCGGCGCCTACTCATCCGGGGCGGTGGCGACCTTCGCGGCGATCGCGGACATGACCGCCGGGTCGCGCAGGGTCGTGACGTCGCCGAGCTCGCGGCCCTCGGCGACGTCCCGCAGCAGCCGGCGCATGATCTTGCCGGACCGGGTCTTCGGCAGGTCGTCGGCCCAGATGATCCGGCGCGGGCGGGCCAGCTTGCCGATCCGGTGGGCCACGTGGTCCCGCAGCTGGGAGACCATGGCGTCGTCGCCGACCAGCTCGCCGCGCAGCGTCACGAACGCGACGATCGCCTGGCCGGTGTCCTCGTCCGCCTGGGCCACCACGGCCGCCTCGGCGACCGCCTCGTGCGCGACGATCGCGGACTCCACCTCGGCGGTGGACAGCCGGTGCCCCGACACGTTGATCACGTCGTCGATCCGGCCGATGATCCAGAAGTAGCCGTCCGCGTCGAGGCGGGCGGCGTCGCCCACGACGTAGGTACGGGGGCCGAACCGGGAGAAGTAGGTCCGCACGAACCGCTCGTCGTCGCGGTAGAGCGTGCGCAGCATCGACGGCCACGGGCTGGTGACCACCAGCACCCCGGTGCCCTCGGTGACCGGATCGCCGTCCTCGGACAGCAGCGCCGGGCTGATCCCGGGCAGCGGTGTCGTCGCCGACCCCGGCTTGGTCGACGTCACCCCGGGGATCGGTGAGATCAGGATGGAGCCGGTCTCGGTCTGCCACCAGGTGTCCACGATCGGGCAGCGACCGCCGCCGATCACCTGGTGGTACCACAGCCAGGCCTTCGGGTTGATCGGCTCGCCGACCGAGCCGAGCAGCCGCAGCGACGACAGGTCGTGCCGCTCCGGGTACTCCGCCCCCCACTTGATGCACGCCCGGATGGCCGTCGGCGCGGTGTAGAAGACGGTGACCCTGTACTCGGCGATCACCCGCCACCAGATGTCGTAGTCCGGGTAGTCCGGCGCGCCCTCGTACATCACGCTCGTCACGGCGTTCGCCAGCGGTCCGTACACGATGTAGGAATGGCCGGTGATCCAGCCGACGTCGGCGGAGCACCAGTAGACGTCGGTCTCCGGGTCGAGGTCGAAGACCGTGCGGTGGGTGTACGCCGCGCCGAGCAGGTAGCCGCCGGTGGTGTGCAGGATGCCCTTCGGCTTCGCCGTCGACCCGGAGCTGTACAGGATGAACAGCGGGTGCTCGGCGGACAGCGGCACCGGCGGGCACAGCGGGTCGGCGGCGGCGAGCAGCTCGTGGTACCAGACGTCGCGCCCGGCCGTCATCGCCGTCTCGGCCCCGCCCACCGGGCCGGTGGAGCGGACGACCACGATGTGCTCCAGCTTCGGCAGGTCGCCCAGCTCGGCGTCCACCCCGGCCTTGACCGCCGCGGTGCGGCCCTTGCGGCGGGCCCCGTCCACGGTGATCAGCACCTTGGCGTCGGAGACCTCCATCCGCTCCCGCACCGCGGACGGCGCGAACCCGCCGAAGACCACGTTGTGCACCGCGCCGATCCGGGCGCAGGCGAGCATCGCCACCGCCACCTCGGGGATCATCGGCAGGTAGATGCCGACGACGTCGCCCGGGACCACACCGAGGGAACGCAGGCCGTTCGCGAGCCGCTGGGTGTCGGCGAGCAGCTCGGAATAGGTGACGGCCCGCCGCTCGCCCTCCTCGCCGTGCCAGTGGTAGGCGACCCGACCGCCCAGGCCGGCCGCCACGTGCCGGTCCAGGCAGTTGGCGGAGACGTTGAGCTCGCCGTCGTCGAACCACTTGTAGAACGGCGGGTTCGTGTCGTCGAGGACCCGGGTGAAGGGCTTCTGCCAGGTCAGCAGCTCACGGGCCTTCTCCGCCCAGAAGGCCGGCGGGTCGGCGGCGGCCGCGGCCGCGTCGGCGGCGTACGGCTGGCGGCGGGCGAAACCCGGCGGCGGGTCGAAACGCTCCACAGCCTGCAGCCGCTCCAGCTCCGCCTCGAGCGATCCGGCGGCGGTGTCCGTCCCGCCTCCTGTGGCCCTGCTGCCTGTCACGGTCACGCGTTCCTCCTGCGTCGGCTGAGGCCCGAACGACGGCGGCCCGAACAACGCGGTCACCTACGGTTTCACCGGTGTATCACGAAGCCCGACGGCCTCCCAGGGCCACCGGGCCGCGCGGACAGCCGGTTCCACGCGACCTGGGAACGGCACGGCGCGGTGACCTGCGCGGACGCGCGGAGACATGCGGAGGCCCGTGGGACGCGCAGGGCACACGGGGACGCGCGGGGGCACTTGGGGACCCGATGGACAGTCAGCCGACGGTGCGGGCGAACAGGACGAGGAACGCGCCGTAGCAGCCGAGGGCTACCAGGGCGCCGAGCGCGTCGCGGCGTGGCGAGCGCCGCGGGCCCGACCGCAGCCACCCGGCGAAAAGGCGGTTGACCAGCGGCATCAACAGCCAGGTGAGCGCGCTCACGCTCAGCACATTCCCGACGAACAGCACCGCGTAGCGCGCCAGGCCCAGATCCGTCAGCAGCCGCCCCACCGTCACGTTCAGCACCATGACGGTCGGGTAGAGGGCGAGCAGGACCATCATCGCCTGCTTCCAGTTGGGCGGCGGCGCGCCGTCGGCGCCGTCCCCGAACCGGAACCAACCACTGAACGACGACCCCACGGTACGGACGTCGAAACCGGCGAAATGCCGCCGGCCGTCCGCGAGGAGCCTTTCCCGGGCCGCCGAGTCCAGCCATTCCTCCAGGTGCCGCATCGAGTCGTACCGGAAAAGAGCCACCCAGTGCTCCTGCACCCCGGGCACCGGCCGGAACAGTTCGTAGCCCAGGAATCCCGGCGATCTCTCCTGCACCCGGCGCACCTTCTCCTGCCAGGTCTCGAACTCCCGCTCGTGCCCCCGACGCACGACATGCGACACCACGGCGGTGACGACGTCCCGCTCGGGTGGCCGGCCGGTGAGGATCTCCTGGGTGGCCGGGCGGTCAAGCAGCCTGTCGCCCTCTTCGACGAGGCGCCGGCGGGCCGGCGACTCCAGCCAGCCACGCAGCAGCGCCAGCGTGGAGAACCGGAACACCACGATCCAGGAATGGCTCTCCATGGACGCGGGCGGATACAGCTCGACCGCCTCGAATCCCGGCCGCTCCCGGGCGGCGTCATTGGTCCGCGCCTGCCACCGGCGGTATTCCTGTTCCGCTCCGTCCCGGACGTCGAGCGTCATCACGACGGTCGCGGCGGCGCCGTCCGAATCACTGCTGCCCGCGCTTCCCACCCTGGTCACGATAGGTCCGGACGGCTCCCGACCGAGCGCCGTCCGGACGTCTGCGCACTTTGCCCGAATAGCGGCCACGACCCGCGCCGCCAGACGCGGAAGGCGAACACCGCACTTCCCGCGGGGCGTGCCGATCGGGCGAACGGGGCATCGAGAGAGGTGACTCATCCGAAGGGGGCACGATGAATCACGCGGAGCTCATGGGCGAGGCCACCAGGCTCGCCACGCAGTCGGTCGAGAAGGGCTGGGGCGGCCCGTTCGGCGCGGTGATCGTCAAGGACGGCGAGATCGTCGCACGCGGGCAGAACCGCGTGCTGCTCACCGGTGATCCGACCGCCCACGCCGAGGTCGAATCGATCCGCAAGGCCATCCAGGTGCTCAATCCCGAGGGGCCGACGATCGCCCCGGAGGAGCAGGACCTCGCCACCCTGGAACTCGTCCCGCGGCCCGAGGGATCACCCGACCTGGTGCCGAAGCGGGCGAAAATGCTGATGGGATATTCGATCTACACGGCCGGTATCCCCTGCCCGATGTGTATGAGCGCCATCTACTGGTCCCGGATCAGCGACGTCTACTACGCCAACGACCTCGCGGCGACCCGGGGAATCGGCTTCGACGACGCCTACCAGTACGAGGATTTCAGCCGTCCCGTGGACCAGCGCGGCATCCACATCGAGCAGGTCTGCCCGGAGGTCGGCGCCACGGCGTACGCGGCCTGGAACGCCCGCCCCGACCGCCACCCCTACTGACCCGCCCGACCCACCTGGCCACCCGCGGCGGCTGCCGGCCCGCCTCCGGCCGCGTGGTCACCGGGCCGCTTCGGGCGGGGGGGGTGACCACGCGCGGAAGAGGGTCAGCAGTTCCTCGGCGGCGAGGACTCCGGCGGCGGTGGTCACCGTGAGGTTCGGGGCCTGCCAGCCCTGCTCGTGCAACTCCCCGTGTGCCGGCCGGACGGCCAGGTCGGCGGCGGCGAGCATCGGCGCGTCGAGGACGGAGTCGCCGGCGGCCAGCACCCGGGACGCGCCGGCCCGGCGGGCGACCTCCGCGACGGCGGCCTGCTTGGTGAGGGCGGCCGGGACCAGGTAGACCTTGCGGCCCTGGGTGGACAGCGACCACCCCGCCGCCGCCACCTCGGCGGCGACGTCCGACAGGTCGGGGATCGCCTCCCGGCTGTGCGCGACCAGGTAGACGAACAGGCCGTCCGCCACCCGGATGACGCGGGCCCAGCCGGCGGCGTCGAGCCGGGCGGCCAGGGCCTCCATCTCCGCCAGCGGCGCGCAGGTGCCCGCGAGGCGGGCCGCCACCTGCTCCGCCCAGGCGGGGTCGGGCTCGCCGTCGACGAGCAGGTGCCCGCCGTTGGCCGCGATGGCGAACGCGGGACGCACGCCGAGGTCGATCCGCCGGTACTGGGCGAGGGTCCGCGTGGTGACCGGGACGAAGACCGCCGTCCGGTGCAGGCGGGCGAGGAGGTCGAGCGTGCGGGTGGTGGAGTAGGCGGACGGGACGCCGTCGATCCGTTCGACCAGGGTCACCGCCGGCTCGGACGTGCCGGGGGCCAGCCGGAAGGACTTCCGGGCGAAGATCAGCGTCTGGTCGAGGTCGCAGGCCAGCAGGTCCGGGCCGGCCGGCGCGGGCCGTCCCGACACGGCCGGCGCGGCCGGCGCGGACCTGCTCGGCACGGCCGGCGCGGGCCGCGGCGGCGTTTCCGGGGGCGTGCCCGGGGGCGGGGAGGTCACGGTGTCTCCGGGCGCCAGCGCGCCGCCGGGGTGTGGAACACCGGCTTCCCGCCGTCCCCGGTGCGGACGGGCCGCACCAGACCGACGCAGGAGAAGGGCAGGCCGGCCATCTCCTCCACCGGCACCCCGCGCGCCTCGGCCAGGGCCAGCACGTGCGCGAGCTCGTCCAGCCGGTCGGGGGCGACGAGGATGCGCCACGGCACCCGGCGCAGCAGCACCCGGGTGGCCTCGCCCACCCCGGGCTTCACCATGATCACATCCGGGATGTCGAACCGCTCGGCGATGCGCTCGACGGCGGCCCAGCCCTCCCAGGTCGGCGTCCGGTCGGCCGCCCACAGCCGGGGCCAGGCCGCCTCGACCTCGTCGGCGACCTCGTCGAACCGGTCGACGATCGTGTCGATGAAGTGCTGGGAGAGGTCGTGCGGGAGGAGCTCCCGGTAGAACTTCGCGCCGTGGAAGTCGTCCGGGCCGATGTGCTCGGCGTTGAGCACCGTCCGGCTGACCAGCCCGCTGACCGTGGAGTTCAGGCAGGCGCTGGGGATGAGGAAGTCGTCGCGGGTGCCGAACAGCGGCACGCAGCGGGCCGGGTCGGCGAGCACCGCCAGGGTGTCGTCGACGCCGAGGCCGCGGACCGCCTCGGCCAGCACCCGGGTCATCACGCCCTTGCCGGTCCAGCCGTCGACGAACTGGACGGCCGCGCGGTCGTGGCGGTCGGTGATGTGGCGCAGGGCGTTCATGTCGACGCCGCGGTCCTTGATGACCGAGATCGCGTAGTGCGGGACGTCCAGGCCGTGCCGGAAGGCGTACCAGCGGCGCATCAGGATGCCGATCGGCGTGCCCGCGCGGGCGATCGAGGCGATCACCGGCGCGGGCTTGGTGTGCCGGACGAGCTCGGCGACGATCCCGGTCGCCAATGCCACCCGCCGTGCGGACCGCTCCAGCGCCTGGTGGTAGATCCGCAGGTAGGCGGCGTCGGGCTGGTACTCGATCGGCAGGTCCTCGGAGTAGTGCCGGCCGGACTGGAAGCCCTCCTCGCGGTCCTCCGTCGGCCGTTCGAGGTCCGCCGCGCTGAGGTCGGTGAGCAGGAAGGTGACGTCCTCGGGCAGGTAGGAGCCGGAGCCGATCAGCGCCCGCCCGCCGGTCTCGGCGGACCGCACCGCGCTCACCGGGCCTCCTCGGCGCCGCGCGCCGCCGGCACGTGGCAGGGGATGGTGACGACGGTGACGTCCGCGCAGCGACGCAGCTCGGTGAGCAGGCCGTCCAGGTCGGGGCCGTCGGGGACCGGCCCGCGGCCGTCCATCCCGGAGTCCACGACGAGCACGATGTCGCCGTAGCGGCCCGGTGTCACGTTGTACACGTGGCTGACCCGTTCGGGGCCGTCGGGCGCCGGGAAGGTCAGCGCCGCCCGGATGGCGTACCCGTCGACGTCGAGCGGATGGACCGGGGACCGGGTCGTCGACTGGTAGACCACCCGGCGCCCGGTCAGTTCCGCCAGGCCGTCCGCCAGCCGCATCGGCACGTACATCAACTCCTCAGTACCCAGGACCAGGATGTCCCCGTCACGCGCGGGGTCGGGCAGGCCGGCCAGGACGTCCTTCGCCACGGCGGGGACCGCGTCGGTGAGGCGTTCCCGGGCGGCCGGGGACCAGCCGTGGCGCGCCCCGTCCGGCAGGCCCGCCGGCCAGTCCACCGCCACCCGGGTGACCCGGTGCGCCGCGCCGCCGCCGGCGCCGCTGCCGCCGCTGCCGACGCTGCCGCCGGCGCCGTCGCCCGTGATTGGGGCCTCGGTGGAAGCCGGGGCACCGGCGGAGACCGGGGCATCAGCAGGGACCGGGGTACCGAAGGCGGCACGGATCCGGCTGGCCCGGGCGGTCACGTCCGCGGGCACCGTGACGGTCGCCGCGACGAGGGAGACGACGTCCAGGCGGATGCCGAGTTCGGCGGCGAGCGCGTCGAAGGCGGCCCGGGCGGCCGGTGGCCGGGCGTCGACGAGCGCCGCCACGGCATAGTCCGTTCGGGGGGCGAAGGCGTGCAGGATGCGGATGGTGCCCAGCGCCGTCCGTCCGGTCGACAGCTCGTCGTCGACGAGCAGCAGCCGGCCGGGGGTCTCCAGCACCGCGGGATCGGCGGGCATGAGCCAGTGGTGGGTGGCGTGCGAGTGCGACTCCACGAACTCCAGGACCGGGACGCTGCCCGGTACCCGGCGCCGCGTCGTGTGCAGGTAGTGGCTGTTCGGCAGGCCGTCGGCGACGGCGTGCCCGAGCGCCGTGGCGGTCTCGCAGTACCCGATGACGAGCGGGACCTCGGCCGCTCCCGGCCCGGGGCCGGTCCACCGGGCGGGGGTCGGCAGGGCCCGCACCCGTTCGGACAGGCGGGCGGCCGCGTCCAGCGCGGTCGCCGGTGGCACCGGCAGATGCTTGCCGAGGACCCGGCTGACCAGCAGGTGCGCGCGCAGCGGGTTGCGGCGCAGCGCCAGCCCGACCAGCCGACGCAGCTCGACCGCTTCCGCGGGCGCGATCACTTTCGCGGGCGCAGGCGGTTCTCCGGGCGCAGGCGCTTCCGCGGTCACGGGCGGTTCTCCGCCGTGCACCTCGATTCCCAGCCCGAGCTCCTCCCACAGCCAGTCGGGGTCCCGGAGCCGGTCCTGGTCGAGGATCCGATCCTGGTCGGTCACCGCAACGCGTCCTGCGTCGCGGCCAGCACGTCGACGAAGGTGAGGCCCTCGCGCAGCACGCCGAAGGCCCGCGCCCGCCGTCGCACGGCCTGCGCCCACGGCCGGTGCGGACGCAGCTCGTTCATCTTGTTCGCGTAGCTGCTGGGCCGGACGCCGCCCGCGTCCCCCGCGAGGACCGCCTCCGCGTCCTCGTACTCCTCCTGGGTCACGACATACAGGGCGTGGACGGCCGGCACGTGGCTCGGGTGGATCACCGTCTTGCCGATCAGCCCGTTGGCCTTGTCGAGGACGACCTCCCGGATGAGCCGGTCGAGGTCGGCCGAGACAAGCTCGGAACGGATCCGCGCGCCGCGCTCGCTGCCGTCGACGAGGTCGGCCTCCTCGAACGGCGTCACCCGCAGGGAACTCACGAACAGGCGCTCGGGCTGGGCGAAGTACTCCCACACCGGGCCGGTGACGACATGATCACCACCGCGGGCGCAGATGTTCACGATGTCGGCGATGCAGTCACGCACCACCGCGATGTCGTAGATGGTCAGGTCCCGGTCGCGACGCAGGCCGAACACGCCCGACAGGTCGGTGGCGCCCAGCCGGACGGCCAGCACATGGTCGGCGTGCTTGTCGACGAGGCGGCGCACGGCCGTCAACGCCTCGATCCTGGTCTCGCGGTAGATCACCTGCGGGCTCTCCAGGACGGGCATCGCCCACAGCAGCCGGCCGAGCGTGTCGGAACCGCGCAGGACCGCCTCGAGCGCCGCCTCGCCGCTCTCCTCGCCGAACTTCGGCAGGACGAACCCGGCGAGCAGCGAGCGCGCGGGGCCGCCCAGCCGGGCCAGCAGTGCCGGGATCTGCGCGACGGCGCGCACCCGGACGAACAGCAGGGGCAGACCCTCGCCGCAGACCGGCGGGTCCTCCCCCAGGTCGGCGAGCGCCGCGGCCACGTTCGACTCGGCCCCGAGCACCTCGTGATCGGCGATGGCGTCCTCCAGGCAGAGGACCATCGAGGTCACCCCGGCGGTCACCTGACGGCGGACGTCCGAGGCCAACCGCGGCCGGGTGCCGGGGGCGTACAGGGTGGCGCCGAGCGCGGTCGCGACGAGCCGTCGGTCACCGCCGGCCGTGATCTCTTCCGGAGCTCGGTGGAACAGGGTCCTGGCGGCCTGGCCGTCCAGGAAGCTGAAGTGACGCAAGCGGCGCGCTCCTGTCGAGACGATCCGACGATCCGGGGACGGACGATCCGGCGGGCCTGCGAGAGCCATCCCGCGAGCCCTCGAAAGCAGGGATCGCAACCGCGCAGGTCACAGGGCGGGCTTGGACATGGTGCCCGGGCTGACGCTACCCCGCCACTTCGGGAGTTCGACACGAAACGGCACACGACACCTCCGTGCACAGGTGTTGGTCGGCAGGCGAACGGGCCGCCACCCTCGCGACGCGGGGGTGACGGCCCGTTCACCGAAACGAACGATCACATGTGTGCCGGACGGCCTGCCGTTGGGGCCGCTGTCGGGACCGTCGTCAGGACCGCCGTTCGGACCGGGTCACTCAGACCGAGCCGAACAGCTTCTTGTACAGGGCGGAGGCCTTCGGGTTCTGGCCGCCGTTCATGATGGTCGAGCAGACGTTCCCGGGCGCGGCGTCGTGGAAGTACGACTCGTACGCCATCACGTCCGCGTACTGCGTGAACGTGTCGAACATCTTCTGGATGTAGAAGGGGTTGTCACCGCCGCCGTTGCGGCTGCACGAGGACACGCCCCATTCGCCCACTCCCACCTTCTTGCCGTGCTGGCGGGCGAACTCGAGCAGGTAGCACAGGCCGTTCGGGTCGTCGCACTGCTTCTTCCAGGTGGCCTCGTCCCGCGACGGCGGGTACCAGTCGTAGGAGTCGATGCCGACGTAGTCGACGTACTCGTCACCGGGGTAGGCCGCCCACGGGGTTCCCCCGTTGGGAACCGGCGAGGCGTGCGCGTTGAACGTCCAGTCGATCTTCACTTCGGGGTCCGTCGAACGGATGGCGGTCGAGATCTTGCGGAAGCAGTCACGGAACTGGGTGCCGGCCGCGTCCGCGTGCCAGTACATGAAGGTCCCGTTGAATTCCCACCCGATGCGGACGATTGAATCGGCGCGGCCGTTGTTCTTGAGGAACGTGCCGAACGTCTTCCAGTAGCTGTCATACGCGCCCTGGGCACAGGCGGCATTGTTGCCCTGGCCCTTCGGGTAGGTCGGCTGGCTGATGATCAGCTTGCCCGGGAAGGCCTTGTACAGGTCCAGCGGCCAACGCGGCTCGACCATCGCGTTCCAGCCCTGGGTCCGGATGGTGAACACGTGCGCCACGTCGTTCGGGCGCCCGCGCCACGTCCCGAAGGCCAGGACCTGCGACAGGACGTGTGACGGGTAGACGCCGGACATCCAGGGCAGGCCGGAGAGCCGGCCGTTGCCACCGGTGGTGGTGCCGGTGCCGGTCCCCGCGCCCGTCCCGCTGCCTGCCGACGGCGCGGCCGTGGGCGCGGGTACGGCGGTCGGCGCCGGCGAGGTCCGCCGGCCGGTGCCCGGGGCGGTACTCGGGGCGGTACTCGGGGTGGTGGCCGGCGCGGTGCCCGTCGGCTCCGAGCTGGTGGGCCCGGAGACCGTGGGCTCCGAAGTCGTCGGCGCTGAGGTCGTCGGCGCCGGAGTGGCCGCGGGGGCCGGGACGGGCGTCGCCGTCGGCGTGGGTGCGGGGACCTCGGCATCGCCGGCCGCCCTGCTCGCCAGGCCCGGCGTGCCCGCGTCGACGACGTCGAGCGTGCCGCTGGCCTCCACCGACTCCTGCTTCGCCGTCACGGTGACCCGGCCGGTGAAGCCGAGCGGCACCTGGAAGCCGAGGATGAACCGGCCGTCCGCGCCGGCCCGGGCGGTCGCGGAGCCACCGAGGTCGGAGGTCGCGGCGGTGACCGCCACATCCTTGCCGGCACCGAACCCGCGCCCGCCGACCAGCACGATGTCACTGTCGAACAGGACGAGAGTCAGCTTCGACTGCCCGGCGGTCGCCGGGCCGGTGGTCAGGCCGGCGACCGGAACCTGCTGGTCGGCGACATCCCCGGCCGACGAGGAAGGCGCGGGCGACGAGGTTCCGTCAGCCTCCGGGGCCGTGCCCACGGTGGGGGAGGATGTCGGCGTGGCGGCCGGTGGCGCGGCACCGGCCGGCGCCACCAGCGGCAGGGACAGCGCCAGCACGAAGCCGGCGGCCAGACCCAGCCGCGGCCCACGGCCGAAGCGGTGCCGGCGGCGCGGCCGCGGCGGCCGGGACGCCGGGGCGCCCGCGGGATTCCGGCCGAAGCCGAACCGGGAGATGCGGTCGACCTGAGGGGTCGGTCGGCCGCCGGGTGTCGAGGCCATGCTCGCGCGCCGCCTTTCGGTCGTGGCGTCGGATGGAGCATCGACGGACAAACAACTCGGCACACGCGGGAAACCGGCTGTGCGGTCTCCCTGCGGCTCGTCCCCTCCGAGCCACCACCACCGTGGTGGGGCCCAGCGTGCCGCCTCGGCGCCAGAGCCGACGGCGTCCGACGGATTCTCCGGCTTCAGTGACCGGATCCGGCAGAATCCGGCCTTACCACCCCAGGACTGATCGAAAGTGCCCCAGGGCCGATTGAAACCATCGTAAGGGACTAACCAGAACGGGGGTGGTACTACCCCGCAAACACACGGCGCTATAGGAGAAAAGTGCCGGTACCGCGAATACCACTCGTAACACGACAGCCAAAGTAACGGATGCACAACAAACCGATCACCTTTGGCGATCCTGCTCACAACGGCGAGCGAACCGCGAAATAGTTCACGGTTCGTCCGGAACGCACGAGGACGGCGGCAGCGGGGGACGGCTGCGGTGACGGGAGGACGACAGCGACAGCGACATCGGGACGGGGCGGGGGCGGGGAGCAGCGGCAGCGGTTCCGAGGCAGCGGCGGGGACGGCGAGGGGCGGGGTAGCGGCCGGGGCCCCGCCGGAGCCGGCCGGTACCGGGGCTCGGTACCGGGGCATAGCGGTGACGGAGCACGGCAGCGCCGGGGGCAGTACCGGGGCACAGCGGAGCCGGGACACGGTCAGCTCGCGGCCGTCAGCCCGAGACCGCGGGGCTCACCGTCCCCGGGCCCGACCCGGTCGAGGATCATCCCGGCAAGGCGGGTCCGCCGATCGAACTCGGCGGACCCACAGACCAGCGCGGCCACCGGCCGGCTCGCCATTTCACATCGTGCTCGCCGTTTCAGGAGCGAAGCACCCCCGTGACGGACCCCGAAAAGGCAAGCACGACACGAAACGGCGAGCCCGGGGCCGGCTACACGGGCCCGACGGGGGTTGGACACGCTCAACGTGGTCCCCGCGTCCGTCCTCCCGAGCCGCCCCGCGAGCCACATCGCACCCCGAGCCGCACCGCACCCCGAGCCGCACCGCCCCGGACCGCATCACATCCCGAGCGGCATCACGTCCGAGTCGCGTCGCGCCGGACCCATCGCGCCGGGCCATGTCCCCGAGCTTCCTGGTCGGCGGGTGGGCGCGCCGGGACCGGCCCTCGTCCGCGGGAACGCTCAGCGGACGACGAGCATCGGGTCCTCGGGATGGTCGATCCACACCGCCGGAGCGCCCGGCGTGACCATTGGCAGGAGGCGCACCCCCCACGGGAGCTGCGCCCCTTCGAGGGTGACCTCCATGGTCCACGACCCTGAGCTCGGGGCGGGCTGAAGCTCAGCGAGGACCTGCCCCTCGGCCGGCGACCCGGGTGGCTCCTCGCCGGGCCGCGCCAACAGCACCAGCCGGGGGGCGGGCCCGGTCGCCCGTACCTGGACACGCAGAGTGCGCCGACGCCAGCCCGCCTTCGACACCGAATAGGTGACGGACGTCAGTTCCGCCGGCGGTGGCACAGACACCGGTGCGGGGGGTGGCACCGGTACCGGGGACTGGAGCTCGGCAGGAGGACCGACCGGCGTGGGCGGCCCGGGCACCAGGGCGTGGCCCTGGGTCCGGGCGGGAGCGGGAGGCGGCGCAGCGAGCGGCCCTGGGCCTCCGAACGGATCCGAACCGGCAAGCGAACCCGAACCGGCAAGCGAACCCGAACCGGCAAGCGAACCCGAACCGGCGAACGGACCCGGGCCAGTGGACGAACCCGGGCCGGATGCGTCGGGAGCAGGCGGTAACGACTCCTCGTGCCCTGGGCGCCGATCCACACCGGCCTCCGGGCCCGGCGGCACGGGCAGGGGCATTCCGACCGTCGGCGGGCCAAGGGGGACCCCGCCGCCGGGAGCCGGCCCGCCGCCTCCGGCACCCGGTCCACCGGGCCCCATCAGACCACCAGGCATCACCGGGCCGCCGGGCCCCGTCAGACCACCGGCCAGCACCGGAGCCGGACCGCCGGGCCCCACCGGACCACCGGGAACCGGGAAAGCACCGGTTGCCGGTGGCGCAGCCATCACCAGCGGCGCGCCGGGAACGGCCTGCGCGGCTGAGAGCGGCTCGGCACCCGTGAATGGCTGGGCCTGGGGAAAGGGCTGGGCGTAGGGAAAAGGCTGGGCGCCGGGCACCGGCGCGCTGCCCGGAGAGAACGGGACACCCGGTACCGCCGGCGACCCGGCGGTAGGCGGGCCGCCACCCGGAGACGACAGGCCGCCTGGAGACGAAGGACCGGCCGGAGACGGCAGGCCATCCGATGACGGCGGGCCGCCCGGGGATGGCGGAGCCACCGGTACGGGAGCCACCGGCGGTGCGCTCCCGGGCGCCGGGTCGGCCGTCGGGGTCGGCATGACGTCGATCATGACCGGGCGGGCGTCCGCGGACACCGCGGGTAGCGGTGAGGCGCCAGCCGGTGTGCCGCCCGCGAGGCCGAGGGCACCACCGCCGTAGCCGGCAGCCCCACCGCCGTAGCCGGGCGCGGAGCCCTCATGACCGGACGCGGCGAACTGCGCGGGACCGGAACCGGGACCTGGACCGGCGTTGCCGTTACCAGGATCAGCGGCACCGGCACCGGCACCGGCACCGGCACCGGCACTGGCGGGGCCGTGGTTCCCGTTGCTGCGGCCGTTACCGGCGTTACCGGTGGGGAAGTCGGCAGTGCCGGTCGGTAGGCCGGTGCCACCGATCGGGAAGTCGGCGGTGCCGGTCGGGAAGTCGGCGCGGCCGGTCGGAAAATCCGCGATGCCGGTCGGAAGGTCGGTGGTGCGGGTCGGAAGGTCGGCGCGGCCGGTCGGAAGGTCGGCGATGCCGGCGGTGAACTCGGAGACGTCGTGTGTCACCACCGGGAAGCGGTGCGGCGCCGAGCGGCCGAGGACACCGAGACCACCGACGACGGTGACCGGCGTGTAGATCAACTCGCCGGTGCCGGGGGCGAGCGGGACCGCCGCGTCCCGCAGGTGGCCCTGTCGGCTCGCGCCGACCAGTCGCAGCGGTGGTGTCAGCGCGGCGAGTGGGATCTCGGTCCCCTCCCCGCCCAGCAGTGCCAGCGGGCCGGAGCTCGGCCCGGGCGGCCGCCCGGGCTCCCCCGCCCCGACCGAGACCGCGCCGGCGCCGAGCACCCCGACGCCGGAAGCCCCGCCACCGCCGGCCCCGGCCCCGGTGGCCCCGGCCCCGATGTCGGACCTACCGGGCCGCCCGCCCGGGTGGGGAGCGGTGCCGACGGTGCCCCCGGGCGGCGGGACGGCCGTCGCGTAGACCCGCACCTCCACGCCGGAGCGCGGCGTCCAACGCAGGGCGACCTGCCCGTCCTCGGCGCCGACGACCAGGTCCGTGACCGGTCGCGGCCGGGTGAGCAGGCCGAACTCGGCCCGCGACCCCGAGGTGCGGGCGGCGCTGCCGTCGACGTCGGTGTACTCGACGAACGCGCGGTAGCGGTAGCCCACCCCGGGCAGCACGTCGGAGTCGAGGAAGCTTCCGCCGGTGACCCGGGCCCGGCGGGGCGGGGCGGAGACCGCCGAGTCGGGGTCGACCGTGCGCTCGATCGTCACGGTGTCGGACGGCCCGCTCGGCCGCCATGTCAGGCGGACCCCGGTCGGGGTGGCCTCGGCCCGCAGGTCTGCGACGTCCCGCACTGCGATCATCGGCGCGGTGCTGACCGGCCGGGAGCGCCGCTCGCCGGAGAGCGCGGTCACCTCGTGCCGGACCGGTGTCCAGGGTGGGGCGCCCGCGTCGGCGAGCTCGGTGGAGCTGGTGATGCCCAGTCCACGCCGGGTGAGCTGCCCGGAGCCGGGATCGACGGCGACCCGTTCCACCCGGTAGGTGACCGGACCGGCCGAGGCGGACGGCCGCCAGCGGAGCAGGACCGCGTCGTCGGCCAGCACGGAGGTCAGGTCGGTCGGTGGCTGCAGCGGCAGCGTGGCGAGGGCACGCAGCGCGTCCGCGCTGTCGACCGCGGTGGCGAGCACGGCGACCAGCGCGGACTCCTGCTGCTCGGGCGACAGGCCGCGGGCGGCCTCGATCCGGCGCCGGATGACGGCCTGCTGCGCGGTCAGCTCGCCGAGCACCTCGGCCGGCGGGCGGCCGTCCGGGCCGGGGACGTCGGCCGCGCGGGCGACGAGCCAGCGGGCGCGTTCGACCGCGGCGTCGGAGCGCAGGGTGGAGCGTTCCTCCGCCAGTGCCCGCCAGCCCGCCTCGGCGGCGCCGAGCGCGGCCCGCACCAGCGACTCCAGCTCGTCGGCGGCCCCCGCCGTCCCGTTGCCGGCTCCGGAGCCGGCGGCCGCGACGGTCGCGCGCACCCGGGCGAGGCCGTCGCTGGCCTCGCGGGGGCGACCGGCCTCGAGTGCCTGGCGCACGGCGGCGAGCGCGTCACCGGCGGCCCGGACCTGGCGCAGGCTGTACCCGCAGCGCCGGCAGGTCACAGCGGCGGCCTCGGTGAGCGAGGTGCACCCGGGGCAGGTGGTGTAGAGCCCCGCGTCGCAGTACCGGCAGGTCCGCGAGCCGCCGACCGGCTCGGGACGTCCACAGCCGGGGCACAGCACGTAGTCGACGGCGCCGCCGGTGCTGACCGCGGCGCCCAGGTTGCGGGCGATGCCGAGGATGGCCGTCTTCGCCTGCTCGGTGCCCAGCCCGCGACCGGCGGCCAGGGCGGCCCGGACGAGTCCCTCGTAGGCGACCGCCGTGAGCTCGCCGTCGAGCACGACGTGTTCCTCGACGATGGGGCGGAGCTCGTCGGCGACGTCGGCGAGCAGACCCGCGGTGTAGGCGGCCGGGTCGCCCTCGATCAGCCGGGAGCGCACCATGGCCAGCAGGTCGGCCGTCAGCGTCTTCTCGCGGTCGTGCGGGCGGCGGGCGTTGCCGGCGGCGACCGCCTCCCAGGCGGAGCGGATGCGGTCCGGCCCGGCGTCGGGCTGCAGGCCGAGGAAGTCCCACAGCGAGGCGGTGCCGGCCCGGTCGCCGCCGCGCAGGACGCGCAGGTCCTCCAGCCGCTGCCGGATCTGGCTGCGCACCTCGGGGGCGAGCGCCTCGACGTCGGCGCCGCCGCCGTCCGCGATGATGACCTCGCGGCCCAGCCGGGCGTCGAACTCGGCCCCGGTCACCCCGGCCGCGGCCGCGAGACGGCGCAGGCCGGCGACCCGGGAGGCCGGGATGCCCCCGAAACGATCACGCAGTGTGACGAGGTAGCCGTCGACCTTGGCGAGCCGCTCGGCGTCGCCGTTGCGCCGGGCGTCCAGGACGGCGTGCCGCAGCCGGGCCCGGGCGTCACCGTCGAGCAGCGGCGTCTCCCACTCGCCGCGGCGGCGCACCAGTTCGGTGGCCAGCGCGGCGTACTTCGCCGAGTTGCGCTCGCGCTGCAGGAACGCCATCACCCGGGCGAGCTGCGCGGCGACCTCGGAGTCGGTGTGCTCCACCAGCGGATCGAGGTCCGCGACCAGGTAGGGGTCGGTCGTGTCCACCGGGGTCCGGGCCCGCAGCGGCGCCAGGACCCGTCGCCGGTAGCCGCTGCCGTCGAACGCCGCGCTCACCGTTTCACCCTCGTTCCGCCACCGCCCGCACGCCCGGGTACACCCGCTCCAGGTCGAGGGTACGGATCCCGGCCCGGGCCGGGGTCACGGTGGTGCCCCTCCCCGTGGGCACCACCGCCGCCCCGACCGACGTCCTGACCGATGTCCTGACGGAGATCAGTTCCGCTGCTTGAGGAGATTGACCTTGGCCGACTCCTCGGTCCTCATGCTCTCGCTGCCCACCCCGGCCTTGACCCGCAGGACGAGCGGCTCGGAGGCGCCCACGTGCGTCGCGGTGACCTGGATGGTCTGGTCCCGGCCCATCTCGAAGGTGACCTCGACCGGCGTACCGCGGGGATGGCCGGCCGGGATGCCGCTGATCGCACCGGCGACGATCACCTTGTTGTCCTCGATGCGCGTCGACTCGACGCCGGTGCCCTGCTCGAAGACCCGGATGTCGACCTCGGACTGGTCGTCGGAGATCGTGTAGAAGGTGCGCTTCACCTGGATCGGCAGGGCGTCGTTCTGGTGGGCGAGGAACGCGGCCACGGCGCTGCCGCGGTCCTCGGCGAAGATCCCGAAACCACGGGAGGTGACATCCGTCACCCTGGTGCGGACGAGGTCGACCACCGACGAGGTCGTCAGCCCGGCGGCGGACGCGCTCGCCGCGGCGGCGAGTTCGAGGTCCCCGGTCGCGGCCGCGTCGAGCTGCTGGTCCGGGCGCAGCCGGCCGCTGGCCACCAGCTCCGCGCGGACCTCCCGCTCCAGGGCCTTCTTCTGCCCGTAGACCGCCGCGCCCTTTGCGACGGCGAGATCCGGGTCGACCAGGCGGCAGGTGAGCCCGAAGGTCTCCCCCAGCCGGCGGGCGACCGCGGGCAGCTTGCTCATCCCGCCGACGAGAAGGCAGAGGTCGATCTTGTCGACGCCCTTCTCCTTCGCCCGCTGCAGGACCGAGCCGGTCAGGTCGATCGTGCGCTGCAACAGCGGCCCGGTGATCTCCTCCAGCGTCGCGCGGGTCACCGGCACGCTGGACCGCCGACCGCCGTGCATCACCAGGACGTCGACGCTCTCCCGCCCGGACAGCGCCAGCTTGGCGTCCTCGGCCGCGGTGAGCAGCTCCTGCTCGTCGTGGACGTCGTCGAGCGGGTCACCGGCGTCCGGCTGCTCCTGGACGAACTTCTGCGCCAGGTAGCGGACGATCTCGTTGTCCCAGTCGGCACCGCCGAGCTCGTGGTCGCCGTCGGTGGCCACCACGGTGATGTCGTTCTCGCTGAGCTGGATCACCGTCGTGTCGAAGGTGCCGCCGCCGAGGTCGTACACGAGCACCGTCGAGGTGGACTTGCCGTCCTGGGCGAACCCGTAGGCGAACGCGGCGGCGGTCGGCTCGTTGATGATGTCCACGACGTTGAGGCCGGCGAGCTCACCGGCGAGCTTGGTCGCCTTGCGCTCCTCGTCGCCGAAGTAGGCCGGGACGGTGATGACCACGTCGGTCACCGGTGTCCCGGTCGCCCGCTGCGCGTCCGCGGCCAGCGCCTTGAGCACCAGGCTGGACACCGACGCGGCGCTGTACTCGACGTCGTACGCCACGAACCGCCAGTCCGAGGCGCCCATGTGCCGCTTGACGAGCCGCGCGACGTCGTCCGGGCGGATGCGCGCCTGGCGCTTGGCCTGGGTGCCGACCACGAACGACGTCGATCCACCACCGGCCGCGCCGGCCGGCCCCGCCGCGCCGGTTTCCGCGCCGCCCGGGCCACCGGCGGCCGCGCCGTCGAAGAGGACCACCGAGGGGGTCGTCGGCTGTGACTCGATGTTGCGGATCACGTCCGGGCGGCCGTACTCGTCGACCTGGGCGATACACGAGTAGGTGGTGCCCAGGTCGATTCCGAACACCTTGGTGCCTGCCACCGTCTGATCTTCCCTTCACCTGACGACTGCTGCGGCCGGCGGATCACAGCCGGCGACGCCCCCACCCGGCCGGCGCACGTGCCACCGGCTCCGCCGCCGGCGGCGTGCGCGCCGGCATCTGCCTCATGATGATGACGCGCGCGTGCCGGGCCGTCGGAGCCGGCCGTCCTCCAGGCCGCCCGACGCCGCCGGGACGGCCGACCGGAACATCGGGTCAAACCGGTCAGAACGCCCGGTCGGGCTGGCCCGGACACCGGCTCAGAAGGCCCGGTAGACCTCGGTCTCGGCCGGTCGGACGACCGTGGACTCCCCGCGGACGAAGCCGGGACGGACCGTCCGGGCGACCGTTCCCGCCAGCTCCGGATCGTCGGTGCCCACCCGGCGGACCCCCAGCGACCGCCCCGGATCGAACGGGTCGCCGGCCGCCGGCGCGTAGGGACGGACGTCCGCGGCCAGGTCCAGGATCTGCAGGAGCTGCTTGCGCAGGATCCCGGCGACGCTCTGGGCGTCCTCGGCGCCGAGGCTGCTCATCTGGTCGTACAGGCGGACCAGTCCACGCAGCAGCGGGGTCATCGCCTCGGTCAGCTCACCGCCGCGCAGCCGGCCGTTCTCCGCGTGCAGGCGGTCGACCAGCTCGGCGTCGTGGCGACGCAGGCGGACGAGCTCGTCCACCCGGTCGGCCAGGCGTTCCAGCACCTGCCGGTCGGCCGGCACCGCGGCGGCCGGCGGGTTCTCGCTTGGTGGGACCGCGCCGGCCGCGGCCGGGCCGCCGAGGTCTCCCACCACCGAGCCCACCGGGTCCACCGGGTCCGCCGCGGACGGCGTGATCCCGGCCCCCACCGAGACCGCACCCACCGAGACGGCGCCCGCCGGAACTGTCCGTGCCGGCGCGGCGGACGTGCCCGAACCGTCGATCACGTCATCGTCGGCCGGGTCGGGCGGCCCGCCGGGGCCGTCGACCGGCCCCGGCTCGAAACCGAGGCCGGTGCCCGGCGGTGGTGCGCCCAGGGCCCGCGCACCGGGCCCGTGCACCGACCCGCCCGGGCGTGCCGCGTCTCCGGCCAGGAGATCATCTCCTGTCGGGAAGTCGTCGGACGCCACGACGTCGTCGGAGGCGGACAGATCACCGGAGGTGACAACCTCGTCCGGCTCCAGCAGCTCGCCGGACGCCACGACCTCGCCGGCCATGATCCGGCCCGCCGCGGCGCCCCCCAGCCCGACATCGCCCGGCACCACATCGCCCGGCTCGATGTCGCCCGGCACCACATCGCCGGACACGGCGCCGTCGGCCGCCACGACGTCGCCGAGCGGGGGGCCGCCAGGTGCCGGGAGGTCGCCCGGCACGAGGACGTCCGCCCGGTTCCGCGCGGCGAAGGCGTGTTCCGCACCCGGGTAGTTCCCGATCCGGTCCCCCGCGTCGTCGAGCTGGTCGGCGACGCGGCCGGCCGGGGCGTCCCCGACCTGCCGATCCGACCCGCTCCCGCCGAGGATCTCGTAGTCGAGCAGGTCGAACTCGTCCCGGCGGGCGGGACGGTCCGCCGGGGCGTCCCCGCCGCTCCCGGCCGGGGTGTCCGGCCGGCCGGTGGGCCCGGTCGACTGGCGCACGTAGCGCCGGAAGAAATCGATCTTCTGCGGGGGCATCGGCGGGAGCTCGGCGCCGCCGTAGGAGACGTCGCCGGGGTCGTCCGGCGCGGCGTCGAGATCGGTGCCGGCGGGATACGAGGTGGGTGGGCCCACCCACCCCTCCTCGGTCCCGTACCCGGGCCCGCCGGCGCGATCTCCGGCGCCGGCGTAGCCGGTACCGGTCGGATAGTCGGCCTCACCGGTGTAGTCGGTGCCGCTGGTGTACTCGGCGTCACCGGCGTAGGCCGCGTCACCGGCGTAGGCCGCGTCGCGCCGGTACGCCGGGCCGTCCGGGAAGTCGGCCCCGCGCTCATACCGGTCGGACCGGTCGGACGCTCGGGCGTACGGCACGGCGTCCGGGTAGCCATCGCCACCGGCTCGCGGGCCGTCGCCCGGGTACTCCTCCTCGTCACCGGCGAACGCCGCGCCTCTCGGGTACTGCGCGTCCGCCGGGAACCGGGAGTCGCCGGCGAACGGCGGGTCGCCCGGGAACCGGGAGTCGTCTGAGTAGTCGGCGTCACCGGCGTACCTCGCGCCGCCCGGGTAGCCGGGCTCGGCGGCGTACTCCGGGGCGCCGGGGACGTCCGGGACGTACTCCGGATCGCGGCCGTACCCCGGCGGGCCGGGGTACGGTGCGGCACCGCCGTCGCCGGCGTACCGGGGCTCGCCGCGGTAGCCGCCGTCGTCGGGGTAGCGGCGGGCGGCGGCGGGGCTGGTCCGGCGCGGGAGCGGGGGCTCCCCGCCGGGGGCGTAGTCCACCTCACCGGCGAAGGCCGCCGCACCGGGGAAGTCGGGGGCGTCGGCGAATCCGTCACCGCCCGCGTACCGCGGCCCGGTCTGATAGCCGGGGCCACGGTCGTACTCACCGTCGGCGGTCTCGGGCCGTCGGTAACCGTCGTCCGGGTACCGCTCCTCGCCGTCCGGCCCGGACTCGTACGTGTTCTCCTCGTACCTGCCGCCGGCGTACCCGGCTTCGTCGTAGGCCGGGTCCGGGTAGACGGGGCGGTAGCCCGCCTCCGGATCACCCTCGCCGCGGTCCGGTGGGCCGTACCCGGCACGCTCGTAGGTGTCCGGGGGGAATCCGCGGCCGTCGCCGGCCGGTGCGCCCGCGCCACCGGAGTCGGAACGCTCGTGTCCCTCCCGGGCGCCGGGCGCCGGGGAGACGTAGCCCCTGGGACGGAAGTACTCCCCGTCGCCCGGGTCGGTGCCGTCCTCGGTGTCGTACCAGGCGGCCGCCCGCTCCGGCCCGGCTGACCGGGACTCGCCCGGGCCCTGCCGGCGGTCCCGGGGCCCCCGGCCGTCCCGGGGCTCGTCCCGGGGCTCGTCCCGGTTGTCCCCGCTCGGTTCCCGGGTGTCGGGCAGCTCCTCGCCGGGCAGGTCCTCGGGGGCGAACCAGCGATAACCGCCGGCCTCGTCCCGGCCCTCGCCCGCCGCACCGGGGCCACCGGAACGGCCCGACCGAGAGGAACGTCGTGGCTGGAACATGGAGTAACGCCCCTCCCCGTCAGGCGGCGGCAACGGACGGGTCATCCCGGTGCGTGGGCACTGGTCACGACTGATTCCCGGCTACTGCGGACAGCCTGCCCGGTTCCGGCGTCCCACTCAACTCCGGGTCCGCCCCACGCTCCGCGGGCCGGGCCGGGCCGGGCCGCGGGCCGCGGAGCGGGCCGGCCCGCGGGCGCCGGTCACTTGCGGCCAGCGGTCCAGTCCAGGCCCCACGAGTAGGCCTTGTCCAGGTCCCGGTGCCCGCTGACGTACCGGACCTCGCGGCTGACGGAGAAGTCACCGCCGGTGTTCGTCAGCAGCGCGATCGCGCACATCCGGGCGCCTCCGGCCCGCTCGTCGAGGCGGACCTCGATCGGCGCGCCCTGCGCCGGGGTGAGCGTCACCACGGCGTCGGCCTGGTCGAAGGACGCCACGCCCTCGTAGATGAAGGCGAAGACCAGCAGGCGACGGATCTCGTTGATCCGGGCCAGGTTGACGTACAGGTTCTCACCGCCGGTCGCGGCCCCGGTCCGGTCGTCGGCGTCGAGGTTCACGTACGGCGGGTTGTCGAACGATCCGAAAGCGTTGCCGAGCGCCTGGACCACGCCGGAACGGCCGTCCGCCAGCTGGAACAGGCAGGCCAGGTCGAGGTCGACGCCACCGCCGCCGGCGCCGAGCACCCGCTTGAGGAAGCCGCCCTTGCCGGCGCCGGCGGCGCCGCCGGTCCCGCCCTGGTTCCAGTTCAGGTTGACGTGCAGCCGCCCGCCGCCACCCTGCTTGCTCAGCGACACGGTCGGCGTGGACTTGGTCAGCGTGACCTTGCTCAGCGACACCGGCGACCCCGTCTCCGGTGCGGCGGGTCGCTTGCTGTAGTCGATGCCCATGTTCCGCTCCCTTGCGGTCGGTGGGTGATGGCGGTGGGTGACAGCGGTGGGGTTGACAGCGAGGTGGAGGGTGGTTAGTGGTTGGTCAGGCGGCCGGGGCGCGGCGGGCGACGAGGTGGACGGCGGTCGACATCAGCTTCGGGTCCCGACGACCGGCGCGTCCTCGGGATCGCCGGCGCCACCGGGGTCGTCGCCCGCGGCCGCGCCGTCCCCGCCGGCGAGGTTCGTCTTCCGCTCCTTCGAGCGGTGCCGGATCGAGGACACCAGGGCCAGTCCGATGAACGCCACACCGATCAGCCCGGTGATGATCTCGGAAACCTCGGTCTCGATCGAGACCGCCAGGATGACGGCGAGCGCGCCGATCGCGTAGTGCGCTCCGTGTTCCAGGTAGATGTACTCGCCCAGTGTCCCGCGCCGGACGAGGTACACCGTGGTCGACCTGATGTACATGGCGCCGATACCCAGGCCGGTCGCGATGATGAAGATGTTCTGCGAGATGGCGAACGCCCCGACGACGCCGTCGAACGAGAACGACGCGTCGATCACCTCAAGGTAGAGGAAGAGGAAGAAGGCGGCCCGACCGGTCGCGAGGACCACGTCGGAGGTACCCGTGGTGCGCCCGGGTGCCGCGGCCTTCCCCGGTGCCGAGCCGTTGGCCCCGGCCGGCCCGCTCGCGGCCCTGTCCGCGTCAGCCGCGTCGTCCTCGTCCTCGTCCGCGTCCGCGCCGATGCCGCGGGCTTCGAAGAACTCACCCAGCCCGCGCACACCCAGGTAGGTGGCGAGACCCGCGACCCCGGCCGTCAGCACCTGCTGGGTGTGGTCTCCGGAGAAGGCCTCCCCCACGACCAGCAGCGCGACGAGCCCCAGGACGACGGACACGACGTCGAGCTGGCCGGCCCGGCGGAACGGCTCCTCGATACGCTTGATCCACTGGATCTCGCGTTCCGGGTCGAACATGAAGTCAAGGAAGATCATAAAGAGGAAGATCCCGCCGAAGGCGGCGATCGAGGGGTGGGCGTCGTGCAGCCGCGCCCCGTACTCCTCTTCGTTGTTCAGCGCCAGGTCGAAGACGTCCACCGGGCTGAGGTGCGCCGTCAGCGCCACGATCACGATCGGGAACAGCAGCCGCATCCCGAACACGGCGATGATGACGCCGACGCTGAGGAAGATGCGCTGCCAGAACTCGCTCATCCGGCGCAGGATCGTCGCGTTGATGACCGCGTTGTCGAACGAGAGGCTGATCTCGAGGACGGCGAGGATGGCGACGATCGCCGCGGCGTCGCCGCCGCCGATCACACCGGCCGCCGCGACCCCGATCACCGTTATGGCGAGGGACCAGCCGAAAATCCGAAGTGCGTGCACTCCTTGGAACACCTCCCGGACCGGCTCACAGTGCCCCGACAGGCGTTTGCGAACGGGCTCCGCGGTCCGTACGGAACCCACCACACACAACGTCACACACTGTCGCCGACCGCTGCGTCCAGCTCACCGGATGGTGCAGGTCCCGCGGTCGAGCGAATCGTAGCCAGGTACGGGTCACTCGGCACGACCGAAACCCGACAGGCGCCCACCTTCCGCACCGTCCGTACCCGGCTGACGCCATCGGCGCGAACGCGCCGGGGATCACCCCGGGACTGAGCCGTCCCGGGGTGATGTCGTGCACGTGGACGCGAACCGTCAGACGTTGACCCCGTAGTCACGGGCGATTCCCGCGAGGCCGGAGGCGTAGCCCTGGCCGACCGCGCGGAACTTCCACTCCGCCCCGTGCCGGTAGACCTCGCCGAAGACCATGGCGGTCTCGGTCGAGGCGTCCTCGGTGAGGTCGTAGCGCGCGATCTCGGTCTGGCCGGCGGCGTTCACCACCCGGATGAAGGCGTTGCGCACCTGCCCGAAGCTCTGCGAGCGCGAGTCCGCGTCGTAGATCGAGACCGGAAAGACGATCTTGTCGATCTCGGTCGGCAGGCCAGCCAGGTCGACGTTGATCTTCTCGTCGTCGCCCTCGCCCTCGCCGGTGAGGTTGTCGCCCTGGTGCTCGATCGCGCCTTCCGGGCTCTTCAGGTTGTTGAAGAAGATGAAGTGCCCGTCCGAGACCACCTTGCCGTCCGCCCGGCACGCGATCGCGCTGGCGTCCAGGTCGAAGTCGGCGCCGGTGGTCGTCCGCACGTCCCAGCCGAGACCGACGACGATGTTCGTGAGACCGGGCGCCTCCTTGGTCAGCGACACGTTGCCGCCCTTGCTGAGGCTGACTCCCACTGCTCCTCCAGGTTCGTTTTGTCGGATGCTCGCCGGGCCGGGGTTCCCCGCCGACCCGGAGCTCTCGTCCGTACACGGTTCGCTGTCGCCCGCGCACGGTTCGCTGTCGCCCGCGCACGGCCGCCGGGGCGTACGGCGGCGCACGGTTGGTCGCGCCGGGGCCGGCACGCCACCCCCGGCCACCCAGGGGTCCGGGCGCCGGCAGCCTACTGCGTCACACATCACGCCCCGGGCCCTCGCGGGTCCGGTGTGTTCACCTCGGGCCTTCGCGGACCCGGTCTGGCCACCTGCGTCACATGCCCGGCCATCCCGGAACCGACGGGACCCGCTCGGCGGCGGTGCGGACCCCCGGCCAGCCGCCGGCAGCCGACCACGCCGCCACCTCGCACGGGGGTGGCCGCCCCCGGCGGCCGTACCCTCCGGCCGCCGGGACCGGACCGCGCCCCGCCCGCCCGGCGCCCGGGTCGATCGGAACTCCGTGTTCTGCAGTTCTGTGTCCAGCGGGACGAACGAGCGCGCGACGAGGTTCCCAGATCACCGAGAGTGCCACCACCAAAGGCTCACCGCCCGCGGGGGGCGGTGTCACTCGAACGACACATCACCCGAACCCGACGTGCGACGGGCGATGTGGTGGGCACACCGTCAGAAACGGGCGTCATCGAGGCGCCCGGACCGGCGGGGCGACCCGACCGGCGTCACCCATCGGACACACCACCAGGTCTACGACAGCAATATTCCACGCGGAAGGTTAACTACTTGAGCAAGCCGGGAACATCGGTCAGGGCCGCAACCATCGAGACGGCACGGGCAGACCCACCACAGGAACAACGCGGACCCATCCGGTGGTTGCATGCAGTTCACGTGGCGGTGTCACCGAACGCCATGTACAGGGTCGACCATTGAGTCGTGGTTCGTCTGGATAAGGTCCCCATGATGATCGGACGTTCAGTAGGCCGGGTTGTCATCACCGACGCGCGCCCGGTCGTCTCCTGTGGCCAGTGGCCGTCGCGGGCGGTGGAGGGGGAAACCCTCACCGTCAGCGCGACGGTCTTCCGTGAGGGCCATGACCTCATCGGAGCCAATGTCGTTCTTTCCGGCCCCGACGGCCAGGGAGTTCCGTTTACGCGGATGAAACTCGCCGCCGCGGGCACGGACCGTTACGAGGCCGATGTCGTCATGGGCCGTGAGGGCCTGTGGGGCTACCGCGTGGAGGCCTGGGCTGATCCGCTGGCCACCTGGCGGCACGGCATCGAGCTCAAGGTCGGCGCCGGCCAGACCTCGGACGAGCTCGCGGTCGACTTCGAGGACGGTGCGCGGTTGCTGCTGCGCGCGCTGCCCGGAGTGCCCGAGCCCCGCCGGGTCGACATCGCGCGGGCCATCGCGGTCCTGCGCGACGACGACCTGACGGATCCGCACGAGCGCATCGCCGCCGCCTGCTCCCCGGGGCTGGTCAGCCTGCTCGACGAGCATCCGCTGCGTGAGCTGGTGACCCGCACCCCGCTGTACCGGGTGTGGGTGGATCGCGAGCGCGCGCTCTACGGCAGCTGGTACGAGCTGTTCCCCCGCTCGGAGGGGGCGAGCCTCGACCCGCCGCGGTCGGGTACCTTCCTCACCGCGGCGGAACGGTTGCCGGCCGTCGCCGCGATGGGCTTCGACGTGGTCTATCTGCCGCCGATCCACCCGATCGGCGAGATCAACCGCAAGGGCCCGAACAACACCCTCACCCCCGGCCCCGAGGACCCCGGCTCACCGTGGGCGATCGGCAGCGTCGAGGGCGGCCACGACGCCGTCCACCCGGATCTGGGGACGCTGGACGACTTCGACCTCTTCGTCGCGCGGGCCCGCTCGCTCGGCATGGAGGTCGCGCTCGACCTGGCGTTGCAGTGCGCGCCGGACCACCCCTGGGCGAAGCACCATCCGGAGTGGTTCGTCGTGCGCAGCGACGGTTCGATCGCGTACGCGGAGAATCCGCCGAAGAAATACCAGGACATCTATCCGCTGAACTTCGACACGGACCCGATCGGTCTCTACCACGAGATTCTGCGGGTGGTCCGGTTCTGGACGGCGCGCGGCGTCCGGATCTTCCGGGTCGACAATCCGCACACGAAGCCGGTCGAGTTCTGGGAGTGGCTCATCGGTCAGGTCAAGGCGACCGAGCCGGACGTGCTGTTCCTGGCCGAGGCGTTCACCCGCCCGGCCATGATGCACACCCTCGCCAAGATTGGCTTCACCCAGTCCTACACGTACTTCACCTGGCGCAACGAACGCCAGGAGCTGGAGGAGTACGCGCAGGAGCTGGTCGACGCGGCGCACTACATGCGGCCCAACTTCTTCGTCAACACCCCGGACATCCTGCCCGGGTTCCTGCAGACGGGCGGGCCGGCGGCGTTCCGCATCCGGGCGGTGCTCGCCGCGATGCTCTCCCCCACCTGGGGGGTGTACGCGGGGTACGAGCTGTACGAGAACGCCCCCGTGCGGGCCGGGAGCGAGGAGTACCTCGACTCGGAGAAATACCAGTACAAGCCGCGGGACTGGGCCGGCGCGGAACGCGCCGGAGCCTCCCTGGCGCCCTACCTGACCCAGCTCAACCGGATCCGGCGCGAACACCCGGCCCTGCGCTGGATGCGCAACCTGCACATCCACGAGTCGGCGACGCCCGAGATCACCGTCTTCTCCAAACGGCACACCGCGGCCCGGGCGGGCGGACCCGCCCTCGGCCGTCTCCGCCCCGACGACGACCTCGTCATCGTCGTCGTCAACCTTGACCCGCATTCGGCCCGGGAGACCACCGTGCGACTGGACATGCCCGCGCTCGGGCTCGACTGGGGCGACCGCTTCGAAGTGCACGACGAGCTGACCGGCGCCACCTACCAGTGGGGCCGCGAGAACTACGTCCGCCTGGAGCCGACCGAGCCCGCCCACATCCTGACCGCGCGACGCCTGCCGTGAACGAGGCGGAGCCGTTCGCGGAGCAGCCGCTGCGCGAGACCGCGGCCGAGGGCGGTGACACCGCGACGTCCCAGGACCCGCAGTGGTTCAAGCGGGCCGTGTTCTACGAGGTGCTCGTCCGCGGCTTCGCCGACTCCAACGGCGACGGCACCGGTGACCTGGCCGGGCTGGTCTCGAAGCTGGACTATCTCGAGTGGCTCGGCGTGGACTGCCTGTGGCTGCTGCCCATCTACTCCTCGCCGCTGCGCGACGGCGGGTACGACATCAGCGACTACTTCCAGATCCTGCCCGAGTTCGGGGACCTGGGCGACTTCATCAACCTGGTCGACGAGGCACACCGGCGCGGGATCCGGATCATCGCCGACCTGGTGATGAACCACACCTCCGACGAGCACCCGTGGTTCCAGGCGTCGCGCTCCGACCCGGACGGCCCGTACGGCGACTTCTACGTCTGGTCCGACACCGACGAGAAGTACCCGGACGCCCGGATCATCTTCGTCGACACGGAGAAGTCGAACTGGACCTGGGACCCGGTGCGCGGCCAGTACTACTGGCACCGCTTCTTCTCCCACCAGCCCGACCTCAACTACGACAACCCGGACGTCCAGGAGGCGATGCTGGAGGTCCTGCGCTTCTGGCTCGACCTCGGCCTCGACGGCTTCCGGCTGGACGCCGTCCCCTACCTCTACGTGCGGGAGGGGACGAACGGGGAGAACCTGCCGGAGACGCACGAGTACCTGCGCCGGGTCCGCAAGGAGATCGACGCCAAGTACGCCGACCGGGTCATGCTCGCCGAGGCGAACCAGTGGCCCTCGGACGTCGTCGAGTACTTCGGCAATGACGACGAGTGCCACATGGCGTTCCACTTCCCGCTGATGCCGCGCATCTTCATGGCGGTGCGGCGGGAGTCGCGCTACCCCATCTCGGAGATCCTGGCGCAGACCCCGGAGATCCCGCCGAACTGCCAGTGGGGCATCTTCCTGCGCAACCACGACGAGCTGACCCTGGAGATGGTCACCGACGAGGAGCGGGACTACATGTACGCCGAGTACGCGAAGGATCCGCGTATGAAGGCGAACATCGGTATCCGCCGCCGCCTCGCCCCGCTGCTGGACAACAGCCGCGACCAGATGGAGCTGTTCACCGCCCTGCTGCTCTCCCTGCCCGGCAGTCCCGTGCTCTACTACGGCGACGAGATCGGTATGGGCGACAACATCTATCTCGGTGACCGCGACGGTGTGCGCACCCCGATGCAGTGGTCCCCGGACCGCAACGCCGGGTTCTCGACCACCGACCCGGCCCGACTGTACCTACCGGTGATCATGGATCCGGTGTACGGCTACCAGGCGCTGAACGTCGAGGCCGAGCAGCGGATGCCGACGTCGTTCCTGTCCTGGACCAGGCGGATGATCGAGGTCCGCAAGCGGCATCCCGTCTTCGGGCTCGGCACCTACGAGGAACTCGGCGCGTCGAATCCGTCGGTGTTCGCGTATGTCCGGGAGTTCGGCGACGACCGGGTGCTCTGCGTCGCGAACCTCTCCCGGTTCGCCCAGCCCGTCGAGCTCGATCTGCGGCGCTTCGCCGGCCTGGTGCCGGTGGAGCTGCTCGGCCGGGTTCATTTCCCGCCCGTCGGCGAGCTTCCGTACCTGCTGACGCTGCCCGGTCACGGACACTACTGGTTCGCTCTGTCTAATCCGGGGGAATTCACTCAGTAGACACCAGGGCAGCCGCCGCACGGCCGGCGTCGCCCGCGCGGTGTCCGGGCGGGGCCGGACCAGGCCGAAACCGGTCGATTCGGTCTTGATCTCCGGGCGGGACGACGCCAGGATTTCACTCCTCCGGTACCGCGCGGTTCTCCCCATGCCGGGCGGGCCCAGGCCGGAGGAGAACCGCCGCGGGACGCGGCGGGGGCGGCTCGGCGCCGAGTCATCGGCGCCGATGACGAAGTGAAAAGTGACGCGCAGGGAGGTCGGGCATGACGGACCACCACTCCGAGCTCACGGCCCTGCTCTCGGACTGGCTGCCCAGGCAGCGTTGGTTCGCGGGCAAGGGCCGGCCGGGCGGGAGGCTGCGCATCGGGCAGGATGTCCGCCTCAGCCTCGGCGCGGCGGTGAAGGCGGCGATGCACCTGCTGGTGGTGGAGGTCCGCTACGACGACGGTGGACCCCCCGACCACTACCAGGTCCCGGTGGTGATCCGGCCGGACGCCCCCTTCGGCCACGAGGGGTTCCTCGTCGGCGAGTCGTCGGTGGGCCTGGTCTACGACGGCCTGCACGACTCCGACGGCAGCGCCGCCCTGCTGGACTACCTGCGCCGGAGCGAGAGCCGGGAGGGGCTGACCGCGACGGCGGTCGAGTCGCTGGACGACCTGCCCGCGCACGCGGTCGGCGCCGAGCAGTCGAACACCTCGATCGTCTACGGCGACGCCTACATCCTGAAGGTCTTCCGCCGCCTGTGGCCCGGGACGAATCCCGACCTGGAGATCACCCGGGTGCTGGCGCGCGCCGGCAGCGGCCACGTGGCCCGGCCGGTGGCCTGGTTGAGCGGGCAGCTCTCCGGCGTCCCGACGACCTTCGCGTTCATGCAGGACTTCCTGCGTACCGGGGCCGAGGGCTGGCTGCTGGCCCTGGCCAGCGTCCGTGACCTCTACGCCGAGGGCGACCTGCACGCCGACGAGGTGGGCGGCGACTTCGCCGCCGAGGCCGAGCGCCTCGGCGCGGCGACCGCCCAGGTGCACCGCGACCTGGCCGCCGCGCTGCCGACCCGGCCCGCCGACGCGGCCGCGCTGGGTGAGGTCGCCGACTACCTGCACCGCCGGCTCGACGCGGCGCTGGCGGCCGTGGCGGAGCTGGCGCCGTTCGAGGCCGCGTTGCGGACCGCCTACGACGAGGTCCGGGTCGCCGACCACGCGGCGCCGTTCCAGCGCATCCACGGCGATCTGCACCTCGGCCAGGTGCTGCGGGTGGAGTCGGGCTGGGTGCTGTTCGACTTCGAGGGCGAGCCGGCGCGGCCGGTGCCCGAGCGGACCCTGCTCGAATCCCCGCTGCGCGACATCGCCGGCATGCTCCGGTCGTTCGACTACGCGGCCCAGTCGATGCTGCTCGAGCGCGCCGACGAGCCCTCGCTCGCCTACCGGGCGCTGGAGTGGGCCGACCGCAACCGGGACGCCTTCTGTCGCGGCTACGGCGCGGTGTCCGGTGTCGACCCCCGGGACGGCGGCGCCGTCCTGCGTGGTCTCGAGCTCGACAAGGCCGTGTACGAAGTGCTCTACGAGGCGCGGCACCGGCCGGGCTGGATCAGCATCCCGCTGCGCTCGGTCGAACGGCTGACCGGCGGGCAGCCCACGCAGCTTCCCGCGCCCTGAGCGACCCGACGGAGCCCACCGGCCGCTGCCCGGGTGGGACGCGATCTCGACGATGAGAGAAGGACAGGTGGCCGGAGTGGACGACCCCGACGACACGAGACGGACCGGATCCGTGAACGGGCGCCCTGACTCGGTGAACCTGTCGAGGTTCACCGACACCGCCGTCGTGGACCGGCCGGCCGCCGCTGACCGGCCAACCGGTGGGGACCGCCCGGCCAGCTCGGACCGCCCGGCCGGCGTCGACCGCCCGGCCGGCGCCCCGGAGCCGGCCGGCGCCCCGGACCCGGCGAACGCGCCCCCGGTGGGACTGCCCGGGGAGACACTCGACCGCCTCGTCGGCGGCGCGCACCACGACCCGCACGGCGTGCTCGGCGCGCACCCCGCCCGGGGCTGGACGGTCATCCGCGCGCTGCGCCCCGACGCCACCGCCGTCACCGTCCTCGTCGACGGGGCGCGCCACCCGATGACGAGGCTGCACAGCGGCGGGATCTTCGCCGTCGCCGTGCCCGGCGGCCTTCCGGACTACCGGTTCGAGGTCACCTACCCCGACTCGACCCACGTCGTGGACGACCCGTACCGGCACCTGCCCACACTCGGCGAGATCGACCTGCACCTGATCGGCGAGGGACGCCACGAGCGGCTCTGGCACGTCCTGGGCGCGCACGTGCGCCACCTCGGCCGCGGACCGGACTCCGACTCCGGTGCCGGCACCGGCACCGGCACCGTCGCGGGGGTCAGCTTCGCGGTCTGGGCGCCGAACGCCCGGGGCGTGCGGGTGGTCGGCGACTTCGACTTCTGGGACGGCCGCGGCTTCCCGATGCGCTCGCTGGGCTCGTCGGGCGTCTGGGAGCTGTTCGTCCCCGGGGTCGAGGCCGGCACCCGCTACAAGTACGAGATCCTCGGTTCCGACGGCGTGTGGCGGCAGAAGGCGGACCCGCTGGCGTTCGCCACCGAGCGGCCCCCGGCCACCGCCAGCGTGGTCCACGAGTCGAGCTACACCTGGAACGACGCGGCCTGGCTCGAGCGGCGCGCGGGCGTCCCCTGGCACGCCGCCCCGGTCAGCGTCTACGAGGTGCACCTGGCCTCGTGGCGGCGCGGCCTGAGCTACCTCGAACTGGCCGAGCAGCTCGTCGAGTACGTGCGTGACAACGGCTTCACCCACGTCGAGATGCTGCCAGTGGCCGAGCACCCGTTCGGCGGATCCTGGGGTTACCAGGTCACCTCCTACTACGCGCCGACATCCCGCTTCGGCAGCCCGGACGAGTTCCGCCACCTCGTCGACGCGCTGCACGCCGCCGGGATCGGCGTGATCGTCGACTGGGTGCCCGCCCACTTCCCCCGGGACGCGTTCGCGCTCGGCCGCTTCGACGGCACCCCGCTCTACGAGCACCCGGACCCGCGCCGCGGCGAGCAGCCCGACTGGGGCACCTACGTGTTCGACTTCGGCCGCTCCGAGGTGCGCAACTTCCTCGTCGCCAACGCGCTCTACTGGCTGGAGGAGTTCCACGTCGACGGGCTGCGGGTCGACGCCGTCGCCTCGATGCTCTACCTCGACTACTCCCGGCCCTCCGGCGAGTGGGTGCCCAACGCGCACGGCGGCCGGGAGAACCTGGAGGCCGTCTCGCTGCTCCAGGAGGTCAACGCGACCGTCTACCGGCGGGTGCCGGGCGCGATGATGATCGCCGAGGAGTCCACGGCCTGGCCCGGGGTGACCCGCCCGACCCACCTCGGCGGCCTCGGCTTCGGCTTCAAGTGGAACATGGGCTGGATGCACGACACCCTCGACTACTCGTCGCGGGCGCCGCTGTTCCGTACCTACCACCACCACCAGATGACGTTCTCGCTGATGTACGCCTTCTCCGAGAACTTCGTCCTGCCGTTCAGCCACGACGAGGTCGTGCACGGCAAGGGCTCGCTGCTGCGCAAGATGCCTGGTGACCGCCGGGCCCAGCTGGCCAACCTGCGGGCGCTCTACGGCTACATGTGGGCGCATCCCGGCAAGCAGCTGCTGTTCATGGGCTGCGAGTTCGCCCAGGACAACGAGTGGAGCGAGGCCACCTCGCTGGACTGGCACCTGCTCGGCGAGGCCGGGCACGACGGGGTGGCCCGGCTGGTCCGCGACCTCAACCACACCTACCGGGAGATCCCGGCCCTGTGGGAGCGTGACTCCGACCCGAGCGGCTTCTCGTGGATCGACGCCAGCGACGCCGAGAACAACGTGTTCGCGTTCGTGCGCTGGGGCGAGGACGGCGAGCGGGCGCTGGCGTGCGTGACGAACTTCGCCGGCGTCGGCCATGTCGGCTACCGCCTGGGCTTCCCGTTCCCGGGCCGCTGGCGCGAGGTGCTCAACACCGACGCGCTCGACTACGGCGGCGGCGGCATGGGCAACCTCGGCGGGATCACCGCCGAGACGGAACCGTCACACGGCCTGCCCGCCTCGGCGGCCCTGTCGCTCCCCCCGCTGAGCACCGTCTGGTTCGTACACGAGCCGGCCGACGGCCCGCAGGACAGCGACAGCGACAGCGACAGCGACAGCGACGAGCTGACCGTTGGTGAGCCCGCGGAGGGCGCGCTACCCGGCCCCGAAGCCTGACGGTCGAGCACCGCCGGACCCGGTCGGGTCCGGCGGTGACGCTGGTGTCAGACGGGCGTTCTCAGAACAGCGCGGCGGCGAGGGCCCGCCGGGCCGGGGCGACCGCCGGCTCGTCGTCGCCCAGCGCCTGGAACAGCCCGACCAGATGGGCCCGCAGCTTCTCCCGGTCGTCGCCCGAGGTGCGCCGGACCAGGTCGACCAGGCGGCCCAGGCCGGTGGCCGGGTCGCCCTGGGCGATGGTCAGGTCGGCCACCGCGAGCGCCGCCTCGACGTCGTCGGGGCTCTCCGAGAGCCGCTGGCGCAGCCAGACCGGGTCGTAGCCGCGCACCCGGCGCAGCAGTTCCACCCGGGCCAGGCCGAGCGTGGCGTCGGCGTCCGCGGGGGCCTCGGCGAGCTGGGCCTGGTAGGCCGCGGCGGCCGCGTCCAGGTCGCCGGCGGCCATCGCGTCCTCGGCGGCGGCGAGGTTCGGCGGCAGCGCGGGGCCGCCCTCGGCTCCCGCCCCCGGCAGCCCGCCCATCGCCTCCTCGACGACGCTCAGGAGCTGGTCCAGCCAGCCGCGCACCTCCCGCTCGGGAACGGCGCCGGTGAACTCACCGATGATCCGGCCGCCGACCACCGCCTTGACCGCCGGGATGCCCTGCACGCCCGCGGCCTGCGCGAGGCCGGGGTTGGCGTCGACGTCCACCTTGGCGAGCACCCAGCGACCGCCGTCGGCGGCGGCGAGACGCTCCAGGACCGGGCTGAGCTGCTTACACGGCCCGCACCACTCGGCCCAGAAGTCGACGACCACGGGAACCTGCATGGAGCGGTTCACGACGTCCTCGGCGAACGTCGCCTCGGTCACGTCGATCACGACCGGGCCGGCGGCGCCGGCGGGCACCGCGCCACCGGGCCCGCCACCGGGAGTACTGCCGGGGCCGGCCTGGCCGGCGGGGGGCGCCGGCGGCTGGGCCGGCTTCGGGTCTAGGGGGACCGCGCCGGCGAGCCGTAGGCCGCCGAGGGTGTCGGGCATTCTGCCCGGCCCGCCCCTGCGCGGCGAGCCGGGTGGGACAGGTGACCTCCGCTGCATGTCTCCATCGTTACACCCGGCGGTCGCGGTCAGGACGCCCCCGGGCCACTTTTCCGCGCGTGGTCACCCCGGTGGCAACAGGCGGACACCCGCCGCCCGGTCAGCCGGCCGCGGCCGGCACCCGGTCAGCCGGCGGCCAGGTGCCGCTCGACGCTGGCGACCTTGGCGTGCAGCGCGTCGCTCACGCCCGCGCGCAGATCGGCCTTGAGCACCAGGCTCACCCGTCCGCACCGGGCCGCGACCGCCTCGGTGGCCCGCCGCACGACGTCCATCACCTCGACCCACTCACCCTCGATGATCGTGAACATCGCGTTGGTCTCGTTCGGGAGGCCGGAGTCCCGCACGACCCGGACCGCCTCGGCGACCGGAGCCGAGACGTCCTCGCCCAGACCGATGGGAGTGACGCTGAAGGCAACAAGCATGGGGACAGACCTACCATGCCTCGCGCCGCGGACACGGCGGTCCGGGCTGGTTGCGCGCGGAGTCGGACCATGGGTGCCCACCCGACCGGAGAGCCGTTTTTCGCGACCGACCCGTCACGGGATGTTGATACTGGGTGAGAATTGACCAGAGTCCACCAAACCCGGGACAACGCGCGCTGACGGTACGCCCTACCATGACCCGCCGTGGGGTGGATGCAGACTTATGACGAGGCAGACGAGGCTTAGGTGGGGCTGACTACCCTGCTCGACACGCTGACGGACCTGGTGGTGGTCGTCGGCGGTGACGGGCGTGTCCTCGAACTCGGCGCGGCCGCGCGCGCGTTCGTGGGAGATCGGATCGGCACGGCGCCGCACCTGCACGACCTGTCCGACGTGGTCGATCCCTCGTGCCGGGTCGAGCTCGCCGGCCCGGTGTCGCAGGCGCTGGCCCGGACGGGCTCGTGGCGGGGCACCGTCGCGCTGATCGACCTGGCCGGCGCCACCGCGCCGTACTCGGTCACGGCGCGGCTGGACCCGGCCGGCGGGATGGTGATCGTCGCCCGGGACACCGTCGACGCCCGGGCCCGCCGGGCCGCCGAGACGGAGTCGCGGTCCAAGGACGAGTTCGTCGCGCGGCTCGGCCACGAGCTGCGCACGCCGCTGAACGCCATGCTCGGGTTCGCCCAGCTCCTCGAGCTCGAACCGCTCACGCCCGACCTGCACGAGGACGTCGAGCGCATCATCACCGGCGGCCGGCACATGCAGGCCCTGATCGACGACGTCCTCGACCTGGCGCGGCTGCGCGCCGGGCGCGGTGACATCAACAAGGGGCCGGTGAACGTGCTGGACATCGTCCAGGGCGTGGTCGAGCTGGTCGAGCCGCTGGCCGAGCGCCGGGGCATCCGGCGGATCATCCACCCGGCCCGGCCGCTGATCGCCGACGCGGACCGTCGCCGGCTGTGGCAGGTGCTGCTGAACCTGGTCGGCAACGCGCTGAAGTACGGCCGGGAGGGCGGCAACGTCCGGGTCGGGGTGGTCCCGGTCACCGGTTCGCGGATCCGGATCGAGGTGGAGGACGACGGGATCGGGCTGTCCCCGTCCTCACTGTCCCGGCTGTTCCGGCCGTTCGAGCGGCTCGGGGCGGAGGACACCGGGGTCGAGGGCAGCGGCCTCGGCCTGGCCCTCTCGCACGCCCTCGTGACAGCGATGGGCGGTGTGCTGACGGTTGCCAGCCGGCCCGGGGTGGGCAGCGTGTTCGCGGTCGTCCTGGACGCCGTGGACGTCCGTTACGACCACACCGAGGAGGACCCGGACGACTTCGTCGGCGACGGGCAGCTCGAGCCGGGTGGCCTTCGTGTGGTCCACGTGAGCGGTGACCCGGGGCTGCGCGCGCTGGTCAGCGACACGCTGGCGAGCGCGCTCGGGGCGGACACCATCAGCGTGCCGCGCGGGGCGCTCGCGGTCGAGGCCATCCGCCGGGCCCGCCCGTCGCTGGTCCTGCTCGACCGCGACCTGCCGGACGTGTCCGCGGTCGACCTTCTCCCCCGGCTGGCCGCGGACCCGGTGGCGGCCACCGTTCCCGCCCTGGTGCTGACCACCGAGGTGGACCCGGACGAGTGGACCCGCCTGCGCCAGGCGGGCGCCGTCCAGGTCCTCGGCATGCCGCTGGACGTCACCTCGCTGATCGCCGCCACCTCGCAGCTCACCACCGCCTGACCCCCGAGGGGCGGCCGGCTCCCAGCTGACCGCCCCGGTGGACTGAACCGCCCTGGCGGGCTGACCGCCGTGCCTCACCCGGAGCGCGGCGGATGCGGGTCCGGGACGGCGGCCAACAGGGTGGCGGCGGCGGTGTAGGGGTCGAGGTGGCCGGCGCGGACCTGGCGGGCCAGCTCGGTCAGCCGAGCCGCGCCGTCGAGCCGGCCCAGCCGGGCCCGCAGGCCGGCCAGGGCGATCTGGGAGATCTCCTCGGCCGCGCGGTGCAGCCGGCGGCGCTCGAGTTCGCCGGACGCCCGCAGCCAGTCGTGGTGGCGCCCGATCGCCGCCAGGAGCTCCGGCACGCCCTTCCCGGTCACGGCCTCCAGCCGGACGACCTCGGGCCGCCAGCCGGCCTCCCCGGCCCCGCCGCCGGCCGCCCCACCGCCACCCACTCCGCTGTCACCCGCCGCGCCGTCACCCGCCGCGCGGCCAGCCGGCGGGCCACCGGCCATCCGGACGGCGGCGACGAGGTCGCGGTAGGTGTGGTCGGCGCCGGGCCGGTCGGCCTTGTTGACGACGAGGATGTCGGCGATCTCCATGATGCCGGCCTTGGCCGCCTGGATCCCGTCCCCCATGCCCGGGGCGAGCAGGACCAGCGTGGTGTCGGCCAGCGAGGCGACGTCCACCTCGGCCTGGCCGACGCCGACGGTCTCGATCAGCACGACGTCGAAGCCGGCCGCGTCGAGGACCCGCAGCGCCTGCGGGGTGGCCCAGGACAGCCCGCCCAGGTTGCCCCTGGTGGCCAGGGAGCGGACGAAGACATCCGGGTCGGTGGCGTGCTCGACCATCCGGACCCGGTCGCCCAGCAGGGCCCCGCCGGTGAACGGGGAGCTGGGGTCGATCGCGAGCACGCCCACCCGCAGCCCGCGGGCCCGGAAGGCGCCGACCAGCGCCGAGGTGGACGTCGACTTGCCCACCCCGGGGGCGCCGGTCAGCCCGATCACCCGGGCGCGGCCGGTGTGCGGGGCGAGCAGGGCGCTCACCTCGCGCAGGGCGTCAGATTCGTCCTCGACGAGCGAGATCAGGCGGGCCACCGCGCGCCGCTCGCCGGCCAGGGCGGCGGCGGTGAGCTCCGCCGGGCCCGGGCGTGCGCCGCGCGCCGCGCGCCCGGATCCCGCTGGCCGAGATGGAGCGACCCCGGCGGAGCCCGCGCTCACGCCGGAGCCCGAGATCACGCCGGGACGCGCAGCACCAGGGCGTCGCCCTGGCCGCCGCCGCCGCACAGCGCCGCCGCGCCGAGGCCGCCACCGCGCCGCTGCAGCTCCAGCATGAGGGTGAGCGCGACCCGGGTGCCGGACATCCCGACCGGGTGGCCGACCGCGATCGCGCCACCGTTGACGTTGGTGATGTCCGGGCCGATCCCCAGCTCGCGCATCGACTGGATGCCGACGGCCGCGAACGCCTCGTTGATCTCGACCAGGTCGAGGTCGGCCGGGGTCAGCTTCTCCTTCGCCAGGGCGGCGAGGATCGCGTTCGACGGCTGGGAGTGCAGGGACGGGTCCGGACCGGACACGTAGCCGTGGTGACCGATCTCGGCGATGATCGGCAGGCCCAGCTCCTCGGCCTTCGCCCGGCTCGTCACGACGACGGCGGCCGCGCCGTCCGAGATCTGCGAGGCCGAGCCGGCGGTGATCGAACCGGCCTTGTCGAACGCCGGGCGCAGCTTGGCCAGGCTCTCCGGGGTCGTCTCGCCCCGCACGCCCTCGTCCGCGCTGACGACGATCGGGTCACCGCGGCGCTGGGGCACCTCGACCGGGACGATCTCGTTCTCGAACAGGCCGTTCTTCGCCGCGGCCGCGGCCCGCTGGTGCGAGCGGGCGCTGAACTCGTCCTGCTCCTCGCGGGTGATGCCGTAGCGGGAGTTGTACCGATCGGTCGCGAGGCCCATCGACACCTGGTCAAACCCGCAGGTGAGGGCGTCCACCGCGATCGAGTCCGTCAGGGTGGTGTCGCCGTACTTCACGCCGCCGCGCAGCGCGGGCAGCAGGTGCGGCGAGCGGGTCATCGACTCCATGCCACCGGCCACGATGACGTCGTACTGGCCGCTGGAGATGTAGAGATCGGCCAGCGAGATGGCGTTCAGGCCGGACAGGCAGACCTTGTTGATGCTGGTGGACGGCACCGTCATCGGGATGCCGCCCTTGACCGCGGCCTGGCGGGCGGCGGCCTGGCCGGCGCCGGCCTGGATGACCTGGCCCAGGATCACGTAGTCGACGGCGTCGCCGGTCAGGCCGGCCCGCTCCAGCGCGGCACGGATGGCGATGCCACCCAGGTCGACCGCGGTGAAGTCCTTGAGGGCGCCGGAGAGCTTGCCGATCGGGGTGCGCGCACCGGCCACGATGACAGAACCAGGCATGGACGCCTCCTAGGTCACGGGTACCGGCTCCCGCGCCACCGGCCCTGCACAGTTATCCCCGCGATGCGGCGTGAGGCTACCCCCGCGATGTGCCGCGAGGCTGCCCCCCGCGATGTGCCGCGACCGCGTTCCGACGGCCTCGACGGCCGGACGGGTGGGGAGAAACAAAGCTCTCCCCGCAACAATAACGTGATCTTGATGGACGCGCCGGGGGTGCCGACCGCCGGACCAGGCCCGGGACGGCCCCGTGTGACGAACATCGCCCGCCGCGCCGGGCGGAAGACCGCTCCGGAAGCGGCGGACGGGTCAGGAGAAGGTGCCGCAGGCCGCCTGGAACAGGTCGGCGGCACTCGCCGCCGTCAGCTGGCTGGTCGTGCCCTGGCCGGCCGTGACCAGCCCCTCCAGCGTGAGCTGGAGCGGGGTGGTAACGACCTGGAAGTCCGTTCCGACGCTCGACGACGTGCCGGCGATGATGCGCAGCCCGGTGTTGTCACAGTCGAAGCCGAAGCCGGTGTTGTCGCGCTGGCCGGCGGCTAGGCGCACCCCGGGCCCGAGGGTGACCGGGGCGAGCGCGTCCCCCGCGGCGTAGCGGAACATCGCGTAGTCCTCGACACCGGCGCTGCTCGCGGTACGGACCAGGATGTCGGCGAAACCGTCGGCGTTCGCGTCCACGACGGCGTGCACCGTCGGGAGCTGTACGCCGGCGGGCAGGTCGACGCTGGTGTTCCTGCCGCTGCGGGAGAAGGTCACCTCGACCTTCGTCCCGTTCGCGTTGACCCGGACCTGGTCGGCGGTGCCGTCACCGTCCACGTCGTTCGCGGCCGCCGGGCGGTTGACCGGGATGGGCAGATCCAGGCTGTTGGAACCACCGGGCCCCGGTGTCGCGCTCGCGGGCGGGCTCGACGGACTGACCGTGGACGGGGGTGTCGTCGCCGCCGACGAGGGCGACGACGTGGCCCGGGGCGGCCGGGTACCGCCGGAGGCGCCGTTGCCGCCGTTCGAGCCACCGGACCCGCCGGTGGACGCGGTGGCCGGCCGGCTGGTCTCGGGGATCACCGAGGACACCAGCGGCGGCGCGGCGGGCTCGACGACCTGCTGGTTCGACGACTTCGGCCGGACCGCGACGATGGCCAGGATGATCAGCGCGGCCATCGCCACGCCGCCGGTGGCCATCAGCGGCAGGCGCCACCAGCGGCGGCGCTCCACCCCGGCCCGGATGCGGTGCAGCGCGTCGGGCGACGCCCGCACGGGCTCCACCGCCGCCCGCAACAGGCGGGTGAGCTCCTCAGGCTCGAGCCCGCTGCTCACCGCAGCCCCTCCAGCTTGCCGCTCAGTGCCGCCAGCCCCCGTGACGTGTAGGCCTTCACCGACCCGACGCTGCAGCCCATCACCGCGGCGGCGTCAGCCTCCGACATGTCCGCGTAGTAGCGGAGCACGACCGCCTCTCGTTGCCGTCTGGGCAGCTCCCGCAGTGCCTGGACGACGGCGGCCCGCTCGACCAGAGAGTAGGCCCCCTCTTCGGCGCTCGCGGCGTCGGGCATCGGCTTGGGAGCGTGCTTGAGAGCGACCAGTCGACGCCGGAGGGTGGACCGTGCGAGATTGACCACCGTCTGACGGAGGTACGCCAGCGCCTTGTCCCGGTCCTGGAGCCGACCCCAGGCGCCGTGCACCCGGATGTAGGCGTCCTGCACGACCTCCTCGCACAGCCCGATGTCATCCAGCAGCAGTGCCGCGAGACGGACGAGGGATCGGTAGTGCTCGGAGTACAACGCCGTCAGAGCGGCGTCGGCGTCCCGCGCGACGGCGCTACGGGCGGCGTCGCTCCGCGCAGGCACGGGCCGCCACCCTTCCACGACTGTCATGGGCGCGGTCACGCAAAGTCTGACGCGCGCCGACCCTCCAAGGTTGTCCCAGAAGTTCTATCGCGTCGCGCGGCACGCCGACACCCCTCAGTTCTGCTGGCCCGCCAACCTGCGGGTCGTCCACCACGCCCGGCGGCGGCGATCCGCGGCCGGGCACCCGACCGACGCCGGAGGTAGATCGAGAATGAAGCGGATCCTGGAAGCGATCATGGCCGGTGGGGGGCCTTCGCCGGAGCGGCGGGCGGAGTTCGGGGCGTTGGCGGTGCCGGAGTCGTACCGGGGTGTGGTGGTGCGTAAGGCGGAGGTGGGGATGTTCGAGGGGCGGGTGTCGCGGGAGAAGGATCCGCGGGAGTCGTTGCATGTGGATGAGGTGGGGACGCCGGAGTTGGGGCCGGGTGAGGCTCTGGTGGCGGTGATGGCGTCGTCGGTGAACTACAACACGGTGTGGACGTCGATCTTCGAGCCGTTGTCGACGTTCGGGTTCCTGGAGCGGTATGGGCGGTCGTCGCCGTTGGCGGCCAAGCATGATCGGCCGTATCACGTGGTGGGGTCGGATCTGGCGGGGGTGGTGTTGCGGACGGGGCCGGGGGTGCATGCGTGGCATCCGGGGGATGAGGTGGTGGCGCACTGTCTGTCGGTGGAGTTGGAGCGTCCGGAGGGGCACAACGACACGATGCTGGATCCGGAGCAGCGGATCTGGGGGTTCGAGACGAATTTCGGTGGTCTTGCGGAGCTGGCGTTGGTGAAGGCGAACCAGTTGATGCCGAAGCCGGGGCATTTGAGTTGGGAGGAGGCGGCGGCGCCGGGGTTGGTGAACTCGACGGCGTACCGGCAGTTGGTGTCGGGGAACGGTGCGGGGATGAAGCAGGGTGATGTGGTGTTGATCTGGGGGGCGTCGGGGGGGTTGGGGTCGTACGCGACGCAGATGGCGTTGCGGGGTGGGGCGATCCCGGTGTGTGTGGTGTCGTCGGCGGAGAAGGCGGCGATCTGTCGGGCGATGGGTGCGGAGCTGGTGATCGACCGGGCGGCGGAGGGGTATCGGTTCTGGTCGGATGAGCGGACGCAGGACCCGCGGGAGTGGAAGCGGTTCGGGGCGCGGATCCGGGAGCTGACGGGTGGGGAGGATCCGGACATCGTGTTCGAGCATCCGGGGCGGGAGACGTTCGGGGCGTCGGTGTATGTGGCGCGTAAGGGTGGGGTGGTGGTGACGTGCGCGTCGACGAGTGGGTTCATGCATGAGTACGACAACCGGTATCTGTGGATGAACCTGAAGCGGATCATCGGGTCGCATTTCGCGAACTACCGGGAGGCGTGGGAGGCGAACCGGCTGGTGGCGCGGGGGTTGGTGCATCCGACGTTGTCGAAGGTGTATCCGTTGGAGCGGACGGGGCAGGCGGCGCTGGATGTGCACCGGAATGCCCATCAGGGCAAGGTCGGGGTGCTGTGTCTGGCGCCGGAGGAGGGGCTGGGGATCCGGGACGAACGGACCCGGGCCCGTCACCTCACGGCTATCAACCGCTTCCGCGGCGTGTAGAACCCG